>CADBUJ010000001.1 GCA_902797845.1 uncultured Eubacteriales bacterium
ATGGGGCATGGGCGCAGGTCTTGTTTTCGGCACCCTTAAGTTTTTCCTTGCGGGCGGAACGGCAGTAAACTGGCAGTCCATGCTGCTTGATTATTCCCTGGCTTATATGATGGTGGGAATCGCCGGTTTTTTCAAAAAAGCAAGAACATCTGTCCCCTGGGCTGCATTTGCTGCCTTTGTGGGATGTCTGGGAAGATTTTTTATCCATTATCTTTCAGGCGTCACGATCTATGCGGAATATATGCCGGAGGAATTTCTTGATATGACCATGACAAGTCCCTCAGTTTACTCCGTACTTTATAACGGAACATATATGCTTCCGAATACCATACTTGCTGTGGTAATATGTGCGATCATAATAGTGCCGCTCAATAAAGCCTTAAAAACAGAGAGCGAATGATGGCTATGGAAAATGCTGTTGTTACATTAAAAAAAGGAGAAGGGCGTTTTTTAAAATCCGGAGGGCTGTGGGTCTTCGACAATGAAATAGCTTCCGTTAAGGGTGATCCCGAAAACGGAGACATAGTCACTCTTCTGGATTTTGACGGATTTTTTATGGGCTACGGTTTTATAAACCGCAACTCCAAAATAACCATTCGCATCATGTCAAGAGATAAGGACATGGAGATCGGTCCGGGCCTTTTGAGGTACCGTCTGAAAAACGCCTGGGAATACAGAAAGAAAGTAGTGGATACAGATGCATGCCGTCTAGTATTCGGAGAAGCTGACCTTCTCCCGGGTATAGTAATAGACAAATTTTCAGACGTTCTTGTGGTGGAAAGTCTTGCGCTGGGCACCGACAGGATGAAATCGGAAATCATAAATATCCTTAGAGAGATACTCCTTGAAGATGGCATAAGCATAAGGGGCGTTTATGAAAGAAGCGATGCAAAAGTCCGGGAAAAAGAAGGCTTAGAGCGCTATAAGGGATTTGTTGGAGAACCCTTTGACACAACAGTGGAGATCAAAGAGAACGGTGTTAGATATCTTGTTGATGTAAAGGACGGACAAAAGACCGGCTTCTTTCTGGACCAGAAATTCAACAGAAGGCGTATACACAATCTGTCCAAAGGCGCCCGTGTTCTTGATCTGTTTACACATACCGGTTCCTTTGCTTTAAATGCAGCCATAAGCGGAGCCGACCACGTTACTGCTATAGATGCATCAGAAAGTGCTATAGAGATGGCAAAGAAAAATGCAGCTTTAAATAACGTTTCAGATAAATGCACCTTTCTCTGCGAGGATATCTTTCAGGTACTGCCGCGCTTTATAGATAATAAGGAGCTTTATGATCTTGTTATACTGGACCCTCCTGCTTTTACAAAGTCCAGAAGCTCTTTAAAAAATGCGGTTAAAGGATACAGGGAGATCAATTCTCTTGCAATGAAGCTGGTAGAGGACAAAGGCTTCCTGGCCACCTGCTCCTGTTCTCACTTTATGGAGCCTGACCTTTTTGCCAAGACCATAAACGAGGCTGCTCTTCTTGCCCACAAAAGGCTGCGGCAGGTGGAATTCGGAACTCAATCTCCGGATCACCCCATACTCTGGGGAGCTTCCGATTCCTACTATCTGAAATTTTATGTATTCCAGGTATTAAATGAAAAATAAAACAATAAAAAAACTCTCTTTCCGGGTTTTACCCTGAAAGAGAGTTTTATGATTTACAGATCTTTGATCATTATGCACTCGTCTATATCCGGGAAGACAAAACCTTTAACTTCGCCGCATTTTCTGAAGCCTTCAGACATATACAGCTTTCTAGCCCTTACATTGGGCTTTGATACGAACATGGTGCACTTTTTATATCCCAATTCCTTGCACAGTCCTTTATAAATACGTATAAGGGCTCTGCCTACGCCTTCTCCCCTGTATTTTTTCTTTACGCCGAAAAGGGCAAGATAGGGATATGTTCCTACAAATCCGGTCCATTCTATCCACATATATCCGATAACTTCGTTCTGTGAGGATACTGCTATATACACTTCTCCCCGTTCAACACCTTCTCTTACCCATTTCTGTATACAGTCATCCCTTTTATAAAGCTCGAATAATGCACTGTTAAGAAAAACCTCCTGACATTCATCTATTCTGTCCATAGTGGCTTTTTCCAATGTAAAATTCATATTATCTCTCCTTGGATCATAGTAAGGACATTATACCATTTTTATTCATAATCAAAAAGTATCTCCATATCATTTCCGGATGCATTAACCGTCCCCATGGCTCCCGTGACTATGGGTATCTGAGGAGGAAGATGTCCTATATCCGCATCCATGAGTATGGGTACGCCAAGATCCTTAAGTATGTCCGTTACTGCATTATACTGATCAAGGCCCATTTCATCTTCTCCGAATCTCAGGGGCCTCCCTATTATAAAACCCGTGGCGGTGCTGAACCATCCCGCATTCTTAAGCTGGAAGAGGCTTCTCCTTATGCCGAAATTATTAAGATCGCACGCCTCCAGGAACCACAATGTACCCTGAGAGCTGTATCTTTTGTTGAATTCCTTAACCTTGTCAAATCCTGTACCGCAGAGAACAGACAATATATCAAGGCATCCTCCCAAAAGGCGGCCCTGCATTTTGACCGCATCATCTTTATGATCTGTATAATACCTATATTTCGTCTCTTCCGTAAGGTTATATCCCACAAGAGGCTCTTCTTCGCTTTTTTTGCTCTCCCTTTCCCACATGGGAAATCCTTTTACGGTCCTTTTATCACCTTTTAAAAGATCGAAGGACTGTTTAAGGGAATCATGCCATGTTTCCATGCCGAAGGTTGGAAAGTTTTGCCCGTATATGGCTGCGGTATCAAGGATCGTTGCCGAAAGAAAGCTGAAATTCGTATTGTCGGAATACCCCATATACCATTTCGGCTTTCCGTTCTTTAAGGCATCAAAGTCCATAAAGGGCAGGATCTCACACATGAGTTCCCCGCCTCCGCAGGAGATCAAAACATCCGTATCCTCTGAAAGATACATGGACATAAGCTCTTCTCCGCATCTTTCGGGCGTATTGCTTATACCTATACCATTATCAGCAAAACAATTATCTCCCGGCATCACCCGGTATCCCATTTTTTCAAAGGCTGAAACAGCATTTTCAAGCTGGCTTCTATATGGTTCTATTACCGCTCCGAAGGATGGGGCGGGAACTCCTATCCTTCCTCCGGTCTTAAGATCTTCAGGATATCTCAAAGTAAAGTCTCCATTCCGTATTTAAGAGGTTTGAGGCCCATTTTTTCGTAAAAAGCCTTTGCTCCTTTATTGAGCTCCCACACATTAAGAGTAAGATTATAGCATCCATGCTGCTTTGCGTATTCTCTGACAAACATATAGAGCTTTTCCCCTATATGCAGTCTTCTTGATCTTTCATCTACACACAGGTCATCTATATACAGGCTTTTTATAGGTGTGAACTGATGATGCTTGCTGTGATCCTCCAATATACAAAAGCAGTAACCCAGAACATTTTCGTCATCATCCACTGCCACGAAGACAGGTCTTTCATCGTCCTTGAAAAGCTCTGTTAATTCCCCGTCTGTATATTTCCTGGCGCCGTCCGCAAATAGATCCGGTCTTCCTTTCGCATGTACTCTGCATACCTGCGTAAGAAGATCTTTTACGCCTTCAAGGTGTTCTTTATCTGCTCTTTTTATTATCATACTTATCACCTTTGATCCGTGACTTCCCTGATGATCTCCAAAAATCTTTGTTTGATCGCACCTTCGGAAAGTCTTTCCAGCTCCTTCTGCTGGTTCCTGATCACGGTCTCTTTGACATTTCTGTCCCTTAAAACTTTATTCATTAAAGTTGCCACAACTGCAGGGTCCTTTTTTTTCAGCAGTATACCGCCGCTTCCCATGGTCTCTCCCACGGCACCGGCATCAAAGGCGATGATCGGCACTTTATTCTGCATAGCTTCCACTATAGGAAGGCAGAATCCCTCGTGCTCCGAAAGGCAAAGGAACAGATCTGCTGCAGTATAACATGCCTTTAATTCTCTTTCCGTAACAAAGCCTGTAAAAATAACTTTATCGTCTATCCTGAGGACTGACGTATATTTTTTAAGATCCTTGTAGTACTCCGCATTCCTTCCGCCGTAATCTCCCGCAAGTATCAGCCTTGAAGAGGGATTATAATAAGTGTTGTAAAAATAAAAGCTCCTTATTATATCCTCTGTCTTTTTATTGGGGGCAACTCTGCCCACAAAAAGGATGTTTTCTTTTCCGTCATTAAGCTGATCAAGAAGCTCCCTGTCAGGCTCTGTTTCCTGATCATACGGAACGATTATGGGCAGCACCTTTATGAGATCTCCGTTATAGCCTCTTTTTATAAGCTCCTCTTTATTAAATGAGGAATCGGCGATTATCAGATCGAACCTGTCCTTGAGCTTTAACAGCTGCCTTAATCCTCCGGCACTTACTGATGCCGCATAAGCATCATATTTTTCAAAGAATTCCGGAGGGGTGATATTGTGATACACCATTATCTTTTTAAAAGGCAGGGCAGTTACCTGCTCATTGAAGGCATTTCCGTTGGAAAGATGATATATTATGCAATCAGCATCCTCCTTGTATATCTCCGATGAATGCCTCCCTGCCCCTTCATCAAATCCACGTATCACATTGGCATATATAGCCGTATCTATGCCCTCCTCCTTAAGGATCTTGTCGAAGGAAAGCACGGAATTACCGACTCCGCTGCCTGAAGCAAATGTGGGCAGTCCCTGAATGATACGCATCTCAGGCCTTCCTTTCCTTAAGCTTTTCCTCCAGTTTGCATGCTCTCTTGTTCAGCATTTCAACCTGGAATAATAATTTTTCTATTCTGTCCCTGTCCAGGGATTTGTCCATCTCGATATATTCAGCTATATCGTTCATTGCCCTTGTGTTGGTCGCATTATAGTATGTCTGATCGTCCACCACAGGCTTTATATAAAAGTCATTCATCTTTCTTACGGCTCTTCTGTAAAAGCCGCCGGTACCCTTTCCTGCATCTCTGTAAAACGGGATCGCATATTTTTTATTTAATATGGAAATTGCATCTTTAAAATCATCCTCATCAAAGACCGGCAGTTCCTTCTCCAGGATATCATCCTGAAAGTCTTCTCCCCAGGACTCTTCCATTCCGAAATAATCAGCTTCCTCTTCCGCTTCCTTTTCCAGTTCCGTAAGATCCACATCGAAGGACTCATCAGCTGTATCATCTGTCATGATGGTCCTTTGTGCCCTTTCCATTCTCTCTTCTATTTCTGCCAGCTGCTCCCGGATCTTCTCGATCATCTCATCAAACTCCCCCGAACCGTTTTCAAAATATGCCGCCGCCATTGATGACATACGGCCCATTTCCTCATTTCCGTTCCTTAATTCTCTTGCAGTTTCTTCAAATGTCCCTCTTCCCAGCTTACGGACGGTCTTTTTGCCGAATACCTTTAGGGGATTACCTTCAATAGGCCTGTCCAGAGGCATATGGTATCCTCTTAAAGTCTCGCTGCTTTGGAAAATAAGGTCTTTTTTTAAGGATCTCATCCTGGGAGATTCCGTATCTACCGGATAATACCCGTGAGCAAAGACACCGTCATCTTTTTCGTTGAACATTATAAGTGATCTTCTTTCACTCATTTAGGATATCCTCCAGCTTCTTCATTTCCAGATACATTTGATCCATTTCCCTGTCTATTTCCTGTCTGTTTGCAGTAAGCTGCTGATTTACCACCGCCTTTGCCACACTGTTTATCTCTTCATTCTGTTTGTTTATTATGTCCGTCAATTCCTCAACCATACTTACCAGCTTATCTTTATTAAGGGACATAAGGTCTTCTCTGTCTGTTTCCTG
>CADBUJ010000002.1 GCA_902797845.1 uncultured Eubacteriales bacterium
CTGCTATGTAAGGATAATTGAAGTTTTCTTCAAATCTGAAACCGAACATTTTCCCGAGACCTATGGCCATATCGGAATATCCGGAAAAATCGTAATATATCTGCAGACTGAAGCATAGGGCCCCGATCCAAAGATAGATGACGTTTGATGTATAGACATCGGAAGAAAAGGCCTCTTTTGCCACAATGGCAAGATTATTGGCCAGTATAACTTTCTTTCCGAAGCCCAGCATAAACCGCCTCGCACCGTCCGCAAACAGTTCCAGAGAGCACCTTCTGTTTATTATCTGATCTTCTATGGTCTGGTATCTGACGATGGGTCCGGCTATAAGCTGCGGAAAGAAGGAAATATAAAGAGCCACCAGAAACGGGTTTTTCTGAGCTTTTACATTGCCTCTGTATACATCAATAACATATGAAAGAGCTTGGAATGTAAAGAAAGAAATGCCTATGGGAAGTGCGATTCCATAGGGTTTAAGATCCATACCTGTAGTCCTGTTGACTATATCTATGGCCAGGTCCAGATATTTGAAAATAAAAAGGATCCCTATATTGATCAGTATGGTGAGCAAAAGCAAGAGCTTGTCACGCTTTCCCTTCCCAGTATTCTTTTCGATGAGCAGTGCCATCAGATAATTACAGAGAATGGATCCGATCATTACAAAAACAAATTTTGGCTCGCCATAGGAATAAAAGAACAGACTTGCAGCCAAAAGTATATAATTTCTGTATTTGTCCTTTGCCAGATAATAAAGGATGATAACTACCGGCAAAAAGAAAAAAATAAAAATCAGACTTGAAAAAACCATATTTGCTCCAAAAGCAGTTCTGTATCTAATATTTTAAATAATACTATCTGCCGGTGATCTTAATAAAACATATCTCCGAAGGCCCTGTGGTCTTAACGGGTATAAGCCATGTACCCACACCTACGCTGGTGATGGCCGTAAGATCTCCATACTCCTTCTGGCCCTTGTTCAATTCGTTTGAACTGAAATACTTTACTGCAATATTATACGGCCACAGCTGTCCGTTATGGGTATGCCCCGCCAGGAAAAGGTCTGCGCCATTGTCGGCTTCTTCCTGTATATCAACGGGTTTATGATTAACTGTTATTATGGGAAGGCTCTTATCCAATCCCTTATACAGTTCCTCCACCGTTGCAGTGTCAAGTCCTCCTCTGCTCTGAGTACCGGAATCACTTCTTCCTATTACGTAAAAGGAATCATCAATAAGCTCCGCTTCATCCACCAGTACCTTTATCCCCGATGCCTGAAAGGCTTCCGTGATTTCCTTTACCCTTTGGTTTTCCTTTCCATGGTAACCGTCATCATGGTTTCCAAAAACATAATATGTACCGTATGTGGACCTGAAGCCGGCCATTATCTCGATGGAATCGTATAAAAGATCCTCCGGGGTACGCTCGTCAAATATATCTCCTCCCAGGATGACCATATCGGCATCAAGAGCATTTACCTTATCAACGATCTTAGTAAGTGCTTCGTCGTCAATTGATGTTCCCATATGCATATCTGTCATGAATACTACATTCAGTTCTTTATCCATCTCCTTATTGACAGAGACATCATATTCCACTACCCGGAAATTCTTTGCATTAAAATACCCCACAGTAGTAAGGACTATGCCGAGAATAACTACCCAGAGTCCCCCCATGTAGGCTTTGCTGATCTTATCCTTTACATCGGTATTCTTTATAAGCTTCTTTAAAATAAGCCTTAGAATATCGAATATAACGAAAAGCATACTGATATATATAAATACGCCGAATATAAAGGGAAATCTTATCATGGCGATCAAAAAAATAACTGCCACGATAAGGAAAGAGACTAATATCTTAACTTTTCTGCTTTTGATCTTGTTGAATCCCACAAGCCTTCGCAAATGGTACGCCAGATATAATTCGGAGCCCAGAAAAAATGCAATGGCAAGGAATACAAGCATGCTTCTTGTCATGTTTTGATCCTTAAAAGCTTGTGGCGTTTCTTAAAGGAAACGCCACATTTTATTTTTATGTTTCTGATGCTTCAAAGATGGCCTGAATAGATCTGTCCAATGCTTCTGTAAACTCCTCGTCGCTCTGCTGAAAGCGAAGATGCTCTGCAAGCGCTCTTGAGAAGGAAGCGATCAGTCCGTGATTCTGCCTAAGGAGATCGTTTGCTTCTTCCTGTGTATATCCGCCCGAAAGAGCTACCACTCTTAAAACATGAGGATCATCCATGATCTCTCTGTAATTGTCGGGAACAGTAGGTATGGTTACCTTGAAAACGAAACGTACATCATCGTCAAGCTGAGAGAGCTTTTTAAGTATATATTCTTTCATGTAATCTTCCGCTTCTGCTTTTTTCTCAGCATGGATGTCAACTTCAGGTTCCAGTATGGGAACCAGTCCGCAGGCCCATACACGAAGGCCTAACTCGAATTGCTGGTCTATAATAGCTTCTATACCTTTTTTATCATAGTCAAGGATAACGGATCTTTCTTTGGTGCCGAAGATATTTCTGTCCTTTAGAGCATGCTCAAGAGTCTTTTCCAGATCAGGTATAGGTTTCATGAGTTTTACATGATCTGCTTCATCCATAAGGCCTTTATCGATCTTAAGAATGGGGAGTATGCCCTTTTCTTCCCAAAGATAATCTCCTGTATATTTTCCGTCTACCAAATCGTCCATGGTCTTTTCGAAAAGGATTGCAGCCAATATCCTGTCGCATGTAAATGCCGGATTTGTGATTATCCTCGTCCTCATATCATGGACCAGTTTGAACATCTCATCGTCTGTGGAATAAGCACTGTCGTCTATGCCGTAAGCTCTCAGCGCTTTGGGAGTGGATCCGCCGCTCTGATCAAGTGCCGCAATAAAACCGGCACCGTTTTTCATCCGTTCCATTCTTTCTGTATCCATTTGAACCTCCTGAGATCATTAGGAATAATAAAAATAATTTCCATGGACATTATATCACATGGAAATCATTTTAGTGCTTTATAGTCAATATTTCTTAAGTTTGAGATATGCAGATCTCTTTACTGTGCGAAATCCTGTCAGACTGTTTCAGGCTCGGGATAATCTACGCCGAAAGTATCGACCGTTACCTTTTTGATCCTTTGATCCTCATATGGTTTATCCATTCCGTCTCTGTCTGCAAATGCTATCCTGTCCACCACATCAAGGCCTTCAAAGGCTTTGCCGAATGCCGCATACTGCCCGTCAAGATGAGGTGCGTCCTTATGCATTATAAAGAACTGTGATCCTGCAGAATCGGGCACCATTGTCCTGGCCATGGAAAGTACGCCTCTTTCATGCTTAAGAACATTCTTAAAGCCGTTTCCTGAAAACTCTCCGGGAATGCAGTAATCCGGGCCTCCCATGCCTGTGCCTTCGGGATCTCCGCCCTGGATCATAAATCCGGGAATAACTCTGTGGAATATAAGGCCATCATAAAAGCCCTTATTGATAAGGGAAATGAAATTATTAACCGTATTAGGTGCTATCTCCGGATAAAGCTCCGCCTTGATGATGCCTCCGTCTTCCATTTCTATGGTAACAACAGGATTTTCCATTATTCTTTCCTCCAAAAATGTGATTAAACAAATAATACTTTAGAAATAACTTTTTGTAAATTGAGATACTTATGCCGCTTTGGTGCAGATCCTTTGACAAATAAGATAAGCATCATTTGAACACAGGCTCTTCACCTGTCAGATCTTTAAAAAGACCGCTGCAGCCTTCCATGATATCTCTCCATGCATCATCAAAATTACCCGTATACCAGGGGTCAGCCACATCTCCGGGCCTTTCGGTATGATCCATCAGCATGGATATCTTATTTTCCGGATCGTCAGGTATGATCCTCTTAAGCCACTCAAGATTATATTCTTCCATAAGGATAAGATGATCATAATTATCATAATCTTCTCTCCTTATCTGCTTTGCGTGCTTATCATCACACTTTATGCCGCAGGAATTTAACAGTTTCTTTGCGGGAGGATATATGGGATTCCCGAATTCCTCATCACTTGTACCTGCGGACTCGATCAGGAATTCTTGCTCTGTTCCCGAGTCCGTTACCATTTTTTTGAATACGTATTCTGCCATAGGACTTCGGCATATATTGCCGTGGCAAACGAATAAAACCTTAATCATTTTAAATTCCTTTTCAATCTTTTTTCTACATGTTGGTAATGTTGGTAAAATTGTGTTTTTAATTTACCAATATTACCAACATTGATATTGCATATACAAACTAATTTA
>CADBUJ010000003.1 GCA_902797845.1 uncultured Eubacteriales bacterium
TGTGCATTGATAGGAGGAGAAACTGCCGAAATGCCCGGCTTCTATCCTGAAGACGAATATGATCTGGCAGGTTATTCAACGGGAATAGTGGATGAGGATAAGATCGTGGATCCCGCCCGCATCACTGAGGGAGATCTTATCATCGCTCTTAAGAGCAGCGGAGTGCATTCCAACGGATTCTCCCTTGTAAGAAAGGTATTTGATGTAGAGAATGCGGACATAAAAACACCTCTTCCCGAGCTTTCCGGAAGATCCGTGGGCGAGGAGCTTTTACAGCCTACGAGGATATACGTTAAGCCGGTGCTTGCTCTTTTAAAAGAGGTTGATGTAAAAGGAATAGCCCATATTACAGGTGGAGGTTTTTACGAAAATATACCAAGAAGCATACCTGAGGGCCTTGGGGCTTTTATAGAAAAAGATGCCGTACAGGTACCGGAGATCTTCCGCCTTATTGCAAAGAAAGGGAATATAGACGAGAGAGATATGTTCAACACTTTCAATATGGGAGTGGGAATGTGTATCACAGTATCAAAGGATGATGCAGATCTGTCTCTGGACATATTAAGAAAAGCAGGAGAAGATCCCTATATCATAGGCAGCATAAAAAGATCCGATGACAGGATAGTGCTGCAATAATAACCTCAGCATAAGGAGAAGAATCTTGAAAAAGGCAAATGTGGCTGTCCTGGTATCAGGAGGCGGAACAAATCTCCAGGCAATAATAGACGGAGAAAAGAACGGCATTATCAAAAGCGGCAAGGTGCGTCTCGTGGTATCAAATAATCCTGATGCATATGCCTTGGAGAGGGCAAAGGCAAACAGGATCAAAAGAACGGTAATAACGAAAAAACAATTTAAGGGAGCAGAAGGCTTTGAAAAAGAGCTTATAAGAGTCCTTAAGGATAATAAGATCGATCTTATAGTGCTGGCAGGCTTTATGACTATCCTGAGCAAGAGGTTTACGGACACGTTCAGCAGAAGGATAATCAATGTCCATCCCTCTTTAATACCTTCTTTTTGCGGAGAGGGCTTTTACGGGCTGAAGGTCCATGAAGAGGCTCTTAAAAAGGGCGTTAAAGTAACAGGCGCTACTGTACATTTTGTGAATGAGATACCTGACGGCGGAGAGATCATATTCCAGAAAGCCGTTAAGGTACAAGAGGGTGATACACCCGAAAAGCTTCAGAAGAGAGTTATGAAGCAGGCCGAATGGAAGATACTTCCGCAGGCTGTGGAAAAGATATCCTGCGAGATCATAAACAATAAATAAGGGAGGTAAGGAGGAAGGTCCATGGACATTTATAAAGTATGGGATATAGGAGAGCTTATAAAAGGCAATCCGTATGTGGGAAGAGGCATAATAATAGGCAAAAGCGATGACGGTAAAAAGGCGGTCTTTGCATATTTTATTATGGGAAGATCGGAGAATTCCAGAAACAGAGTATTTGTTTTGGAGGAACAGGTCCTTTATACAAAGCCCTTTGACGAATCAAAAGTAAAGGATCCGAGCCTTATTATCTACAGAGCAGTAAGAGAAACAGGAAATAAGGTAATAGTTACAAACGGAGATCAGACGGATACTGTTTTCGATGGTATAAATAACGGAGAAAGCTTTTTTGAGGCTCTTAAGAAGAGAGAGTTTGAACCGGATGCTCCGAACCTGACTCCCAGGATAAGCGGAATGCTCACTTTCGAAAAGGGCTCTTTTACATATGATATGAGCATACTTAAAAGCATAGATAAAGACGGAAGCGGATGTGCGAGATATGCATTTTCCTATCCCGGAACCGCCGGCCTCGGACATTTTATCCACACTTATGTAACAGACGGCAATCCCATACCCACTTTCCAGGGAGAACCGGAAAGGATTTATATACCGTCTGATCCGGATGCATTTACATATGACATCTGGGAAGCTTTGGATGAGGACAATAAGATATCTCTTTATGTAAGATATACGGATCTTTCCTCCGGAGAAAAGGAAGAAAGACTTATCAATAAAAATAATTAGGAGGTAGTGATGAAGGAATTTTTACTTAAGTACGGATGCAACCCCAATCAGAAGCCCGCAAAGATATATATGGAGAACGGAGAGGATCTTCCCATGGAGATCCTTAACGGAAGACCGGGATATATAAATTTTCTGGACGCCCTTAATTCCTGGCAGCTGGTAAAAGAGATAAAGGATACGCTTGGCCTGTGTGCAGCAGCTTCATTCAAGCATGTAAGTCCTACTTCCGCAGCTGTCGGACTGCCTCTTTCGGATAAGCTGAAGAAGGCTGTTTTTGCCGATGATATAGAAGGCCTTTCGGAATCACCTCTTGCCATGGCATACGCAAGAGCCAGAGGTACCGACAGAATGTGTTCCTTTGGCGACTGGGTGGCATTGTCGGATGTATGTGATGAGACAACGGCAAAGATGATAAAAAGGGAAGTGTCAGACGGTGTCATCGCTCCGGGCTATACGCCTGAGGCTCTGGAGATATTAAAGGAAAAGAAAAACGGTAATTACAACATCGTTCAGATAGATCCCGATTACATTCCCGAATCAGAGGAGAAGAAGCAGGTATTCGGAATAACCTTCTCTCAGGGAAGAAATGATTTTGCGATAAACAGGGACCTTTTAAAGAATATAGTAACAAAAAACAAGGATCTTCCGGAGGATGCAGTAAGGGATCTTCTCATATCTCTTTTTACTCTCAAATATACCCAGTCCAATTCCGTATGCTTTGCCTATGACGGTCAGGCAATAGGCGTAGGCGCAGGGCAGCAGAGCAGGATACACTGCACAAGACTCGCAGGAGGCAAGGCGGATACATGGTTCCTCCGTCAGTCTGACAAGGTATTGGACCTCCCCTTCAGAGATGATCTCGGAAGAGCAGAGAGGGATAATGTAATAGACGGATATATAAATAAAAACGAGGAAGATGTAACAGAAGAAGGTATCTGGCAGAAATATTTCACAAAAAGGCCGGAGGCATTCACCTTTGAGGAACAAAGGGAATATCTTAAGGGTATTTCGGGAGTTTCCCTTGGATCTGATGCCTTCTTCCCCTTCTCCGATAATATCGAAAGAGCGAAAAGATCGGGTGTAAGTTTTGTGGCAGAGCCCGGCGGCTCCGTTCGTGATGATGCTGTTATTGAATGCTGCGACAAATATAATATGGTGCTGGCATTTACAGGAATGAGACTGTTCCATCATTGATGATCAAAAGTGCAATATTTAAGGAGAGATTACTATGAAGATAATGGTCGTGGGCGGAGGCGGCAGAGAGCATGCCATCATCAAAAAGATCAAGGAAAACCCTAAAGTTAAAGAAATATATGCACTCCCGGGAAACGGAGGTATAGCTCTTGATGCTTTTTGTGTGAACATAGGAGCAAAGGAGCTTGAAAAGATAAAGGATTTTGCGCTGGAAAAGGAAATAGATTACGCAATCGTCGCTCCTGACGATCCCCTTGTTATGGGCTGTGTGGATATCCTGGAGGATGCAGGCATACCCTGCTTCGGTCCCAGGGCCAATGCAGCCATAATAGAAGGCAGCAAGGTTTTTTCCAAGGAACTAATGAAGAAATATAAGATCCCGACAGCATCATACGAGGTCTTCGACGACATGGACAAAGCTCTTTCATATCTGGAAACAGCGCCCATACCCACCGTTATAAAGGCCGACGGTCTGGCTCTCGGGAAAGGCGTTATCATAGCCCAGACAAGGGAAGAGGCTGTAGACGGCGTCCTTACCATTATGAAGGATAAAAAATTCGGAAAAAGCGGTGACAGGATAGTCATCGAGGAGTTTCTGGAAGGACCGGAAGTCTCGGTACTGGCTTTTACCGACGGAAAGGCCATAAAGCCCATGATCTCTTCCATGGATCATAAAAGGATCGGAGACATGGATACGGGACTTAATACGGGAGGTATGGGAACTGTGGCACCTAATCCCTATTATACGGAAGAAATCGCAAAGGAATGCATGGAGACCATATTCCTTCCGACTATAGAAGCCATGAATAAGGAAGGCAGGACCTTTAAGGGTTGTCTCTATTTCGGCCTTATGATAACAAAGAACGGACCGAGGGTGATCGAATATAACTGCCGCTTCGGAGATCCTGAGACTCAGGTGGTGCTGCCTTTGCTTAAAACAGACCTTCTTACGGTTATGGAAGCCGTAACAAACGGTACGCTTTCAGACATAGAGGTGGAGAATTCTACCGATCATGCTTGCTGTGTGGTAGCAGCATCAAAGGGATACCCCGAAAGCTACGAAAAAGGATTTGAAATAAATATTCCTGAAGATGTCTTAAAAGACACTTATGTGGCAGGTGCTTCTCTTGAAGGAGATGTGCTTAAAACAAGCGGCGGCAGGGTACTGGGAGTAACGGCCACGGCACCCACTCTCGAAGAAGCAATTGAAAAGGCATACGAAAAAGTTGAAAAAGTAAGCTTTGAAGGTATTTACTACAGATCTGATATCGGTAAAAAAGCACTTATGGCAGGGAGGTAAAAATGGTATTCAGGATTTATTCGGAGAAGAAGAAAGGCCAGAGACTGGAGGCAGAGTCTCTTTTCTCGGATCTTAAGAATCTTCTTTGCATAAAAGGGTTGGAGGATCTGCGCATCATAAACAGGTATGATGTGGAGGATATAGACAAAGAGCTTTTTGACTATGCGGTAAAGACTGTCTTTTCCGAGCCTCAGCTGGATGATGTATATGATGAGATAAATGATCCCGAGGCTTATATATTCTGCGTGGAGTTCCTTCCGGGACAATTCGACCAGAGAGCTGACTCCGCGGCCCAGTGCATACAGCTTATATCCAAGGGGGAGAAGCCTGCCGTAAGGTCAGCAAGGGTGTATCTCCTTTACGGTACTTTATCTGATGAGGATATAAAAGAGATAAAGAAATATGTAATAAATCCCGTGGAAGCAAGGGAGGCATCCCCTGAGATCCCTGAGACATTAAAAATGGATTATGAGATCCCCAAAGCCGTTGCCGTACTTGATGGCTTTACGGGTATGGATAAGGATGACTTAAAGGGATTTATAAAAGAATACGGTCTTGCCATGGATGAGGATGATCTGGAATTCTGCAGAAATTATTTCCTTTCGGAGAAAAGGGACCCGACCATAACGGAAATAAAGATGATAGATACATATTGGTCTGATCACTGCAGGCATACAACCTTCCTCACCGTTATAGATGATGTGAGATTTAATGATCCTCTCCTAAAGGAAACATATGAGGATTACCTCAATACGAGGAAAGAAGTCGGCGACAAAAAAGATATATGCCTTATGGATCTTGCGACGGTTGCCGTTAAGTATCTTAAGAAGACGGGACAGCTTACAAAGCTGGATGAATCTGATGAGATAAATGCCTGCACCGTTAAGATTAATGTGACAGTGGACGGCAGGGAAGAGCCCTGGCTTCTGCTATTTAAGAATGAGACCCACAATCATCCGACAGAGATAGAGCCTTTCGGCGGTGCCGCCACATGTATAGGCGGAGCCATAAGGGATCCTCTTTCGGGAAGAGCATACGTTTATTCTGCCATGAGACTGACAGGAGCTTCTGATCCCACCGTGCCCGTAACGGAGACTATGGAAGGCAAGCTCCCTCAGAGAAAGATAGTAACTACAGCAGCTGCAGGATATTCTTCATACGGTAACCAGATAGGCCTTACAACAGGTATGGTGGATGAAATATATCATCCCGGATTTGCTGCAAAAAGAATGGAAGTGGGAGCCGTAGTAGCGGCTGCCCCGGCTGAAAATGTAATAAGGGAAGAGCCTGTGCCAGGAGATAAGATCATACTTCTGGGAGGCGCAACGGGAAGAGACGGTATAGGAGGAGCCACAGGAGCATCAAAGGCTCATGACTCTCATTCAGTGGAGACCTGCGGAGCAGAAGTGCAAAAGGGTAATGCTCCGGAGGAAAGAAAGATGCAGAGGCTTTTCAGAGATCCGGAGGCCACCAGACTTATTAAGAGGTGCAACGATTTCGGAGCAGGCGGAGTTTCCGTGGCTATAGGAGAGCTGGCTGACGGCCTGCTGATAGATCTCAACAAAGTGCCTAAAAAATATGAGGGTCTGGACGGAACGGAACTTGCCATTAGCGAGTCTCAGGAAAGGATGGCTGTTGTAGTAGCAGCATCTTCAGTGGACAGATTTCTTGAGCTGGCAGCAAGAGAAAATCTTCAGGCTACTGTAGTGGCGGAAGTAAAAGAGGAAAAAAGGCTCACGATGCTCTGGAATAATGATGTGATACTGGATCTTTCCAGAGAATTCCTCAACAGTAACGGAGCTGAAAAGCATATAGAGATAGATGTTGCATCACCTTCGGGATTCGAAAAAGATATACCTGAAGATTTCAAAAACGGTTATCTCAGCCTTGCTGGAGATCTTAACATATGCTCCAAGAGAGGACTCAGCGAGAGATTTGATTCCACCATAGGAGCAGGTACGGTGCTTATGCCCTTCGGAGGAAAATATCAGAGAACTCCCATACAGGCCATGGTACAGAAAGTTGCAGCTCTTGGTGAGACAGACGACTGTTCTGTTATGAGCTGGGGTTACGATCCCTTCATTTCAGAGAAAAGTCCTTATCACGGAGCATATCTTGCCGTTATCCAATCGGTGGCTAAGCTCCTTGCAACAGGCGGAAGCTTTAAGGATATATATCTTTCCTTCCAGGAGTATTTCGGAAAGCCCGGCCATGACAGCGCAAGATGGGGAGATCCCATGGCTGCAATGCTTGGATCATTCAGGGCGCAGAAGGAGCTTGGTATAGGCTCCATCGGAGGAAAGGATTCCATGAGCGGTACCTTTGAAGATCTTGATGTGCCTCCTACGCTTATATCCTTTGCCATTACGACAGATAAGGCAGATGTGATAATATCTCCGGAATTTAAAAAGGCAGGAAGTAAAGTATGGCTCCTTGAACCTGCATACGGAAATGACGGACTGCCTGAAAAAGAAGAGATATTAAGAGTATTCGGAAAGATCTCTGACCTTACGGAGAATAAGGATGTCCTGTCCTGTTATACACCGGGTATGGGCGGCATTGCTGAAGCTGTAATGAAGATGGCTATGGGAAACGGGTTCGGCTTCAGATTTGATGACGGCATCACCATGGATAAGATCTTCGGTCATGCTTACGGATCATTTATCATAGAATCTGATAAAGAGATAGAAGGTGCCTTACTTCTGGGAGAGGTTAAGGAAGAAGCGGAAATAGTATCGGATCACGGTACCGTTTCCCTTAAGGAGCTGGAGAAGCCTTACGAGGAAAAACTGGAATCAGTATTCCCCTGCAACATAAAGAATAAAGGGTTTGAGCCGGATACCGTTACATTTAACGGAGAAAGGACGAAGGCGCCTGCTGTAAAGGCTGCAGTTCCCAAAGTTCTCATACCTGTATTTCCCGGTACGAACTGCGAATATGATTCTGCAAGAGCCGTATCCCTTGCAGGAGGAGACCCTGATATATTTGTCATAAAGAATCTTTCATCTTCCGATATCGAAAGAAGCATAGAGGATTTTTCAAGAAAGCTTGCGGAAAGTCAGATAGTTTTCATACCGGGAGGATTTTCCGGAGGAGACGAGCCGGAAGGATCCGGAAAGTTTATTACTGCCTTTTTCCGTAACGAAGCCATAAAAGAAGGCGTTACAGAGCTTCTTGAAAGAAGAGACGGCCTTATGTGCGGTATCTGCAACGGCTTCCAGGCACTTATAAAGCTCGGACTTGTACCCTTCGGAAAGATAACGGATACTGATGAAAACTGTCCTACCTTAACATTTAACACCATCGGCCGTCATCAATCCAAGATAATAAGGACAAGGATAGTCTCCAATATATCGCCATGGCTTTCGGAGACAAATGTGGGAGATATATACAGTGCTCCCATATCCCACGGCGAAGGCAGATTCTTTGCTCCAAGGAACGTAGTTGAAGAGCTTTTCAAGAATGGCCAGGTTGCTACACAGTATGTGGATCTTGAGGGCAAGGCCACTACAGATATCCAGTTTAATCCAAACGATTCCATGGCAGCCATAGAAGGCATAACATCACCTGACGGAAGAGTATTCGGAAAGATGGGTCATGCGGAAAGAACAGGAAAATATCTTTATAAAAACGTGCCGGGAGATTATGATATAGGCATGTTCAGATCTGCAATAAAATATTTTAAATAATCTTAATAATAGGGAGATCGGAAATGGCATATTTAACAGATATCGAGATAGCGCAGAAATGCGAGATGAAGCCCATAATAGAGATAGCCAAAAAGGCTGATGTGGATGAACAGTATATCGAGCAGTACGGAAGATACAAAGCAAAGATTGATCTTAAACTTCTTAAGGATACCGAAAAAAAGGACGGGAAGCTTATTCTTGTTACGGCCATAACTCCCACTCCTGCGGGGGAGGGAAAGACAACGACCACCATTGGTCTTGCTGACGGCCTTGCCAGAATAGGTAAAAATGTAACCGTAGCCTTAAGGGAGCCCTCCCTGGGTCCCGTATTCGGCGTAAAGGGCGGAGCAGCCGGAGGAGGTTATGCACAGGTAGTTCCCATGGAGGATATAAATCTTCATTTTACGGGGGATTTTCATGCTATAGGTGCCGCAAACAATCTTTTGGCCGCAATGCTTGATAATCATATCCAGCAGGGTAATGCTCTGGGCATAGACCCTAAGAAGATCACATGGAAAAGAGCTGTCGATATGAACGACAGGCAGCTTCGATTCATCGTAGACGGTCTTGGGGGAAAGGCCAACGGTGTACCCAGAGAAGACGGTTTTGATATTACCGTTGCTTCAGAGATAATGGCTGTTTTTTGTCTGGCATCATCTATTACAGACCTTAAGGAAAGGCTTTCCAGGATCATCGTGGGCTATACATATGACAACAAGCCCGTAACAGCAGGAGATCTTAAAGCAGTGGGAGCCATGACCGCTCTTCTTAAGGATGCCATAAAGCCCAATCTCGTACAGACACTGGAAGGAACGCCTGCCTTTGTCCATGGCGGACCCTTTGCCAATATAGCCCATGGCTGTAATTCGGTAATGGCCACAAAAATGGCTCTTAAGATGGGTGATTATACAGTTACGGAAGCAGGCTTCGGCGCAGATCTGGGAGCGGAAAAATTCCTGGATATCAAATGCCGTATGGCTGGTCTTACTCCTGATGCCGTAGTAATAGTAGGCACAGTAAGAGCTCTTAAAATGCACGGAGGGCTTGATAAGAAGGAGCTTGGCAACGAGGATATCGATGCGTTGGAGAGAGGCATCCCCAATCTTTTAAGGCATGTATCAAACATAAGAAATGTATATAAACTGCCTTGTGTTGTGGCCATTAACAGATTCCCTACAGATACGGATAAAGAAATAGATTTTATTATCAACAAATGCAGGGAGCTGTCAGTAAATACGGTTCTTTCTACTGTATGGGCTGATGGCGGAAAAGGCGGAGAAGAGCTGGCCAAAGAAGTTGTAAGGCTCTGTGAAGAGGAAAAAGGTGACTTTACTTTTTCATATGACCTTAATGATCCTCTGGAGGATAAGATCGAGGCTGTCGTTAAAAAGATATACGGAGGAGAAGGTGTTTCCTATCTCCCCGGGGCTAAAAAGCAGCTGCAGCAGATGAAGGATCTGGGCTTTGATGATCTTCCCATATGTGTGGCAAAGACCCAATACAGCTTCTCTGATGATCCGTCTCTTTTGGGAGCTCCCGAAGGTTTTACAGTGACCGTAAGGAATATAAAGGTTTCTGCCGGAGCAGGATTTATAGTTGTTCTTACAGGCGACATAATGACCATGCCGGGACTTCCGAAGGTGCCTGCAGCCGAAAACATAGACGTTTCAGAGGACGGCATAATAACAGGTCTTTTCTGATCTTCATAAAAGAAAACATAAAAAAGCCATTGGACTTTCGCCCAATGGCTTTTATTTTGTTCGTATCTTATTAAAGGATAGATATGGCATCCATGGAACCTGAAAGAAGAGAAGCCATGATAAAGAATACGATGATGCTTATGGCCCAGATGATGGAAACATCAATGGGGAGCTTGCTCTTTACTTTTGAAGTTCCTACAACAGCGGCTGCATCATAAGCAACGCATACGCCTACGATTATAAGAAGAATTGCCAAAGCTGCCTTGAAAGAAATATAACCCAGGATTATGCCTATAAGGGTAAGAGGGATGGTTACAACAAGCTTTACTGCTGCCATATCCACACAGTTAAGGATGCTTTTTTCATTCTTCCTGATGACGGATACAAGATTAAACGCCAATATATTTGCAATATTGGTAACAAGCAGGATGAAGAAATATGTAAAGAATAACTTGGGTCCGAATCCGCCTGTGTATTCTGCAAGATCTCCAAGCATTCCCTTGAACACCCTTAATGCAAACCATCCGCTGAGTAAGCACTGTACAAGGAATAAAACACCGGACACAAGGATGTTTGATCCGCTTATATAATTCCTGAGACCTGCGATGGGTGATACAAGGATGTCCTTAAGGTTTCCCAGGATCGCCGCAAAATCGAAGCCTGAGCCGGCTGCCTTTTTCTGGCGGGGCTTTGTCTTTTTTTCTGTTTCTTCAGAGATCTCGTTTTCTGAACTGTAGTTTTCCAAATCGCTCATAATCTTTGAAGTCCTCCATATAAAATTCTATAAATATTCTATAGTAAATTCACCATAAGTCAACAAAAAACCCATTATGGTGTATAATGGAACAAGCGCCCGAGATACGGACAGGAGGTTTACTAAATGAAAAAAACTGCAATCATAGTTCTGGCTGTGGTCCTTATGGCAACTGCTTTCTTTGCAGGTACGATCGTCGGTAAGGGATCTGCAGAAAAAGATGGGAAAGCAGAGACTGCATCCGAGGAAAAGGATACGACCGGTGACGAGGGCACAACAAGTTCCCGGGAGCAGGATATAACATCAGAAAGCGGCGGGGAGACAGATACAGATAAAGAAACATCCGCGGAAGAGCTTCCTGAGGAAAGCTACGACGAAAACCTGGGAGAAGTCGTTTTTACTGTCGGAGGACGGAAAGTATCCATGGATGAAGTCAGCCTGTATATGTACCGGGCAAGAGATAAATATGTGGAAGAATACGGAGAAGAACCCTGGAGTCAGACTGCAGACGACGGAGAGACTGTCGGAGAATATGCAAAGAAGATGATGCTTCTGGAGATCACCGATGTGCAGATACTCAACATAAGAGCAAGACTTGACGGCATCACCCTTACAGCGGAACAGGAAAAGACCATCAAAGAGAATGCGGATAAATATACTGCATCTTTGGGGGATCTTACAAAAGAATTCGGCATCACTGCCGAGGGCGTAAGGAAGGTATATCTGGATGAAGCTGTTTCTGTCCTTTCAAGGGACAGGATAACAGATTCCATCATGGCGGAGATCGATAAGAGCGAAGATACCAAGGATCTTGGGGAAGAGGAAAAAGCAGATATTTTAAACGAACGTTATCTTGATGTCCTGGAATCCCTAAGAGAGGAATATAAGCCGGAATTGACGGAAATATGGGACGCTCTGGTAATGGGATCCGTGGGATAAGGAACCATGGATTTTATTGATTCTTGAAATTTTTTGTTTTATAATTTAGACAATATAACACTTTTATTTTACTTTTTGGAGGTAATCAAAAAAATGGGAATTATTGCAAGATTTAAAGAGATCATGGCAGCTAACATCAACGCTTTGCTGGACAAGGCAGAAGATCCTGCAAAGATGATAGATCAATATCTCAGAGAGCTTGAAAGCGATCTTGGAGAGGTTAAGGCTGAGACAGCTTCCATCATGGCTGACGAGGCAAGATCAAAGAGAAAGCTGGATGAGCTTCAGGACGAGATCGACAAGCTTCAGAAATATGCAGAGAAGGCTGTTTCTGCAGGAAACGATGCAGATGCAAGAGAATTCCTTTCTCAGAAGCAGAAGGTTCAGGGCAGATACGAAGATGCTAAGAAGATCTACGACATCAACGCTGACAATGCACTTAAGATGAGAGAGATGCACGACAAGCTGGTTTCCGATATTGCAGATCTTAATGCAAGAAAAGATGCCGTTAAGGCTAAAGTTGCCGTAGCTAAGGCTCAGGAAAAGGTCAACGAGGCTTCTTCCAGCATCGTAGGTGTTACAGATACCATGAATGCATTTGAGAAGATGGAAGAGAAGGCAGATCATATGCTTGACGAAGCAAATGCTATGGCAGAGCTTAATGCTACAACAGCAAGTCAGGCTCTTGACGATCTTAAGGACAAATATGACAACGATGTGAACAGCCCTTCAATCGACGACGAGCTGGCAGCCATCAAGGAGAAACTGGGTAAGTAAAACGATCACACCCCGGGGTGTCTGTCTTAAGACGGACACCCTTAACTTTTGGAGGAATCAAAGTGGGAATTTTAAGCAATCAATTTGCAGATGTTATTGAGTGGACTCAGTATAACGAGGAAACGCTTTTCTGGAAATGGCCGGAGACAGAGATCAAAAAGGGCTCCAGGCTTGTGATCAGACAGGGCCAGGATGCGGTTTTCATGTATAACGGCAAGGTCGAGGGTATCTTCGAGGATGAGGGAAGCTACGAGGTAGATACGGACATCATTCCGTTCCTTTCTACTCTTAAGGGCTTTAAATTCGGCTTCAAGTCAGGACTTAAGGCAGAGGTGCTTTTTGTAAATACAAAGGAAGTCCTAGTTAAATGGGGCACCAAGAATGCCATTAACATACCTACGGCAGAGTTAAAGGGCGGTATGCCCATAAGAGCTTTCGGCACTTTTACGGTTAAAATCAGCGATCATGATCTTCTTATAGATAAAGTAGCCGGCATCAAAAATATCTTTACCGTAAGCGATGTTAAGGAAAGAGTTGTGTCTCAGCTGGATCAGCTCCTTATGAAGTGGATAGCATCCGAGGGCAAGGACATTTTCAATATCCAGGCCAATTCCATCCAGATCTCCGAAGGTATCAGGGAGGATCTGGATTACGAAATGAGGAAGATAGGCATAGCCGTAACTAGCTTTGCGATTTCAAGCGTTACCTATCCCGAAGAGATACAGAACATGGTGCAGAAAGTTGCCGGTCAGTCCATGGTCGATGATGTGGGCAAATATCAGCAGGTAGCACTTGGAGATGCCATTGCGGAAGGCAAAGACGGCGGAGCTGCGGCTACTGCAGCAACCATCGCAGCAGGCCTGCAGATGGGCTCAAACCTTGTAAATAATGCATCACAAGGTGGAAATAATGCATATAACGGCAATGGCTCTGCCCCTCAGGGCGCACTTAATTTCTGCCCTAACTGCGGAGTTAAGATAATACCCGGAAATAATTTCTGTGCCAATTGCGGACAGAAGCTTTCACTGGATTAAGAAGGAATATCATGAGCATATATGATTCTCTTAACCCTGCTCAAAAGGAAGCGGTCTTTTATACTGAAGGACCGCTTCTTATTCTTGCAGGAGCAGGATCAGGCAAGACAAGGGTACTCACCCACAGGATCGCCTATCTTATAGCTGAAAAAAATGTACGTCCCATAAACATCCTGGCCATAACATTTACCAACAAGGCTGCAGGAGAAATGAGGGACAGAGTGGATGCCCTCATATCCGAAAATTCAGATATGGTATGGGTAAGCACCTTCCATTCCCTTTGTGTCCGCATTTTAAGAAGATTTATAGATCTCCTGGGATACGAAAGGGATTTTACCATATATGATGCCTCCGATCAGAAGGAGACAATGAAGAAGGTCTTTAGAAAGCTTGATATAGATCCCAAGGTGTACAAGGAAAAGGATTTTTTGAATGAGATCTCCCATGCAAAGGATGAGCTTATTTCCGTGGAACAGTTCTATATAAATGCTTCAAGAGACAGGATATACGGAAATGAAATGACTGCCAGGGTATACGAGGAGTATCAGAAGGAGCTTAAGAGGAACAACGCTCTGGATTTTGACGATCTTATCATGAAGACCGTGGAGCTCTTTACAAAAGAAGAGGATGTTCTTTCGTATTATCAGGACAGATTCAGATATGTGATGGTGGACGAGTATCAGGATACAAACACCGCTCAGTTCAGACTGGTGGATATGATAGCAAGGAAATACAGGAATCTCTGCGTTGTAGGCGATGATGATCAATCCATTTATAAGTTCAGAGGCGCCAACATCAGGAATATCCTGGATTTTGAGAAGAATTACAGCGATGCAAAGGTAATAAAGCTGGAGCAGAATTACAGAAGTTCGGGAAATATACTTAGCGGCGCAAATGAGGTAATACATCATAATTACGGTCGTAAGGACAAGACTCTCTGGACAGGAAAAGATAAGGGAGAAAAGATAAGATTTCAGCAATTCCCCACAGAAAGGGATGAAGCCGAATTTATATGCGACGACATTGAGAGCTTTGTAGCAGGCTCTGTATATGACTACAAAGATTTTGCCGTCCTCTACAGGACAAATGCCCAGTCAAGAGTAATTGAGGAAAGGCTAGTATTAAGGGGCATACCATATAAGATCATCGGAGGTCAGAATTTCTACGGAAGAAAGGAGATAAAGGATATCCTTTCTTATCTTAAGACTATAAATAACGGCTCAGATGATCTGGCATTAAAGAGAATAATAAATGTCCCCAAAAGGGGCATAGGAGATACCACCGTTAACAGGATCGAGGCATATGCCTACTTAAAGGGGATCAGCATGGCAGATGCCATAAGAGAACCTGAGGAAATAGGCGGCATAGGTTCTGCAGCATCGAAGGTGGAAGCATTTTACGGGATAATATCAGACTGCAGAGAAAAGATGACAACAATGTCTCTTGTGGAGCTTTTGTATTATCTCTTGGACCGGAGCGGCTATATAGAGGAGCTGCAGGAAGACGGCAGTCCCGAAGCCATGGCAAGGATCGAGAATATAGACGAGCTTATAACAAAGGCAGCATCATATGAAGAGGATGCGGAAGAACCTGATCTTACGGGATTTCTGGAGGAGGTGGCTCTTGTGGCAGACGTGGATGACATGAAGAAGACAGATGCATGTGTTGTCCTTATGACCTTACATTCCGCAAAGGGCCTGGAGTTTCCTGTGGTATACATGACAGGCATGGAGGAAAACCTTTTCCCGGGCTACATGAGTATAAGCGGAAACGATCCCGCAGAGCTGGAAGAAGAAAGAAGGCTTTGCTATGTGGGAATGACAAGGGCCATGGAAAGGCTGATACTTACATGCGCCAGGTCAAGGATGGTAAAGGGTACCACTCAGTTCAACGATGTCTCCAGATTTGTAAGAGAGATCCCGGAGGATATCATGAAGATAAAAGGCGTCCTTGAGAGCAGGAGAGAGAACAGGTTCTTAAGGTCCTTCGATAACATTTCCGGGACTTACGACAAGGCATTTGAGCGGTACAAAGAATATGATGCATTTAATGATGAGCAAAAAAGAAAAAAAGAAGCAGACAAAGACATTCTTAATATAAAAGGCGTATTCAGAGGGAAGGATCTTTTTAACAGGGAAAGCTTCGGGAAAGATAAGAGATCTGAAATCGAAGAAAATACAGAAGATATCCGTAAGGGAGACAGAGTCCGGCATCCTAAATTCGGAAAAGGCATCGTGACAGAGCTTTTCGAAGAGGAGATAACCGTTAATTTTGATAATTTCGGTATACGTAGGATGAAAAAAGGGTATGCTCCTTTGGAAAAACTCTGAGATTAAATAAAATCAAATAAGTTGATTAAAATATTAACTTGACCATGTAAAGCGTCAATGCTATAATCTGCTAAATTCGTTGAAAAAAGAGGCTATTATGTATAATTTTACCGCACTTTTCAATATCCTCGTGGCAGTCATTATCGGTGTCGTCGTGAAGATGGTATCCGATAGTGCTGTTTGTCTTGCTGAAACGAGGATGTAAGCCTTTTTTTCCTATTAGCTTACTGTACCGTACGGTCTGACAACAGCAGTCCGTACGGTATTTTTATTATTATTAGATCTTTTAAGGAGAGAAGAGACCATGGGAATGACTATGACCCAAAAGATACTGGCTGATGCAGCAGGGCTTTCTTCCGTTAAGGCAGGAGACCTTATAGAAGCCAGACTTTCTCTGGTGCTGGGAAATGATGTTACCACGCCTGTGGCAGTCAGAGTATTTGAAGAAGCAGGACTTAAAAAGGTATTCGACAGGGAAAAGATAGCCATCGTGCTAGATCATTATACGCCCTGCAAGGACATTAAGTCTGCGGAACTCTGCACCACAGCCAGAAGCTTTGCAAAGAAGCATCAGATAAAGAACTTTTTTGATGTGGGGCAGGTAGGTATAGAACACGCACTGCTTCCGGAAAAGGGACTTGTGGTACCCGGAGATGTGATAATAGGCGCAGATTCCCATACATGTACCTATGGAGCCCTGGGAGCTTTTTCAACGGGAGTTGGCTCCACTGACATGGCAGCAGGAATGGCCATGGGCCTTAACTGGTTCAAGGTGCCTGAAGCCATAAAGGTAGTCCTTAAGGGGAGCCTTAAAGGCTATGTCAGCGGAAAGGATATCATCCTTCATCTTATAGGACTTATAGGCGTTGACGGGGCATTATACAAATCTCTGGAATTTACGGGAGAGGGTGTAAGCTCCCTTTCAATGGATGACAGGTTTACCATAGCCAACATGGCCATAGAGGCAGGAGGAAAGAACGGTATATTCCCTGTGGACGAAAAGACACTTGAATATCTCAAAGGAAGGACCGACAGAGAACCGAAGATCTTTTCTGCAGATGATGATGCCGTTTATGCACAGACAGTGGAGATAGATCTTGATACTCTGGAAAGCACAGTATCCCTTCCCCATCTACCTTCAAACACGAAGACCGTAAGTCAGGTAAAGGGTATTGAGATCCAGCAGGTGGTTATAGGTTCCTGTACAAACGGCAGATTTACGGATCTTAAGATAGCTGCACAGATACTTAAAGGTCATAAAGTGGCTGACGGAGTAAGATGTATCGTTATTCCTGCAACTCAGGAAATATATATGCAGTGCATCGAGGAGGGATTGGCAAAGATATTCATAGAATCAGGCTGTGCCCTTTCAACACCCACATGCGGGCCTTGCCTGGGCGGACATATGGGAATACTTGATGCAGGAGAAACGGCGGTAGCAACGACCAACCGGAATTTCGTAGGCAGGATGGGGCATGTGGACAGTAAGGTGATCCTCGCGAGTCCTGCAGTTGCAGCAGCTTCTGCAGTGGCAGGAGAGATCGCATCCCCTGATGATCTTAAGGAGGCTTAAATGGGAACGGGAAAAGTTTTTAAATACAATGATAATGTGGATACGGATGTAATAATCCCTGCAAGGTATCTTAATGATCCTGACCCTAAAGCTCTTGCATCACATTGTATGTGCGACATAGATGAGGACTTTGCGGGAAGCGTAAAGGACGGGGATATAATGGTGGCAGGATACAATTTCGGATGCGGCTCCTCAAGAGAGCATGCTCCGATAGCTATCCAGGCATCAGGCATCAAATGCGTAATAGCAGCATCCTTTGCAAGGATATTTTACAGAAATGCCATAAATATAGGATTCCCCATAATGGAATGCCAAGAGGCTGCAGAGGAGATACAGGCGGGAGACATGGTTTCAGTGGATTTTTCCACAGGTACCATAAAAGACGAAACTACAGGAAAGACATATCATGCTGATCCTTTCCCTGATTTTATAAACGGCATAATAGAGTCCGGCGGACTTCTTAAATATTATAAAAAGAAACAGGAATCATAAGGGGGGATGGGTATGGATTTGAATATAGCTCTTGTTAAGGGAGACGGTATCGGGCCGGAGATTGTGGACAGCGCCGTATCTGTTCTTAAGAAAATAGGTGAAAGATACGGCCATAATTTCAACTTTAAGGAATATCTTGCAGGCGGCATAGCCATCGATGAGACGGGAGTGCCCCTTCCGGAGGAGACTGTTACAGGATGTAAGAAATCCGATTCGGTACTCCTGGGAGCTGTGGGAGGCCCCAAATGGGATACTAATCCTGCGGATCTCAGGCCTGAAAAGGCACTTCTCGGCCTTAGGGCTGCTCTGGGACTTTATACTAACCTGAGACCTGCAAAGCTTTATAAGGAGCTTAA
>CADBUJ010000004.1 GCA_902797845.1 uncultured Eubacteriales bacterium
ATTTGAAGACGGGAGCGCAACGGCAGAATTTACGATCAAAGCTGCCAAGAAGGATGATGAGGGAAGCGGCGGCAACTCCGGCGTAAGCCCTAAGACGACCGCAACTGCGGGCAAGACGACGACCACAGCCCCGAAGACCGGGGATGAGAGCAACGTGCTCCTTTGGTTTGTGCTGATCTGCGCATCACTCTTTGTGATGTTTCGGATCATCTTACTTCGGAACAGACGGTTTTATGACAGATAAAGACTTGTCAAAATAAAGGTCTACAGAAAACACTCGGAGAGATGTTCAGACAAAAAGGGGACTGCATCTGTCATAAGGATAAATAAGAACATAGCAACCAACGGCCGGCAAGAGAAGCCGGCCATAAAAAAGAATTACAGTTAGTATCGTCAAACTATAGATAGATAATATAAACAAAGAAGGTTTTTTTTTTACAAAAATTAAACATCATCTGCAGGATCATTTATCAGACAATATTTCCCGCGGAACAAGCAGGAATAAAGAACAGAACGGAGGAAATCATGAAAGAAATCAGTATGTACAAGCAGCTTGTTTATCTTCCCTACATTACAAGCTACAAACAGCTTATCTTAGGTGCTGTTGAGCTTGACTTTTTTTCGCAGTTGACAGAGCCCGCAACAGCAGCGGAGCTGTCAGAAAAGAACGGGTGGGATACAGGAAACACAGAGAATATGCTAAAAGGTCTCTTCAGTATCGGATATATAAAGAGGGACGGAGATCGTTTCTATAACACGGATGATGCAAACAAATACCTTGTCCCTGCAAGTCCTTACTATAATGGGTGCAGTCCTGCAGTTCTTCGGAGATAACCAGGGCATGACTTTGCCTAACATCGTCGAGGAAGCAGGCTATAGGCAGGTTTCCTATGATGTTGTTGAAGGCAGTATGCCGTGCGCCGTAGCCGTAATAAAGAAGATATTATAAGCAGACAGAATGCAGAATGATAATAAAAATATATGCGATGGCAGGACAACTCTGTCATCGCATTTTTATAAAATGTCATTATTAAAGTCAGGATCCATGCGAAAGCAAAAATCTGTATGATTCAAGGCTTTATTATGTTAAACTGACATTAAATAAAGTCGGAACTATCTGTTTCCGTTAAGACCTTCGCAGGGTTGAATCTGAGATCACATACGGAGGTATCCCATGAGCAGAATTTTACATGAGAAAAAGCATATTATTTATTTGATTAGATCGCTTGCAGCTGTTGCTGTCATCCTTTTGCAAGGGGTGCTTTTTTCGCATCCTGTTTTTGCCATGACAGCATCCGAACTGCAGGATAAAATGCAGGAGAATACTCCGTAAGAGAAGCAGAGCCTAATGGAACCATATCAGTAACTTATGATAAAGCGTCAGTAGAGCTGAGCAGAGATAATACTTTAGATACTATTACGGTCACGAATTCCCATAAGGAAGAGGAAACTGAAACATCTGAGGAGAGCGAGACAAAGGAAACAGAATCGGATAAAGAGGAAACAGACGCTCCTGAAACCGAGACAGCAGAAGAGGAAACTGAAAAAAGTTCATCAAAGGATAAGGAAAATAAGGATCAAAAGGATAAAGAAACCGAAACTTTTGGTAAGGATCCTGAGAAGACGGTGCCTACCGGTGATGATAATGATCCGGTCAAAGCCCTCTGCATACTTGTGATCACAGGTGTATTAACAGCATTTACCGTACTTAGGAAAAGGAAAGCATATAAACATAATTGATAGAATGAAAGGCATTAAGACAGGATCAGGCGCTTAAAATGAATGAAAAAATACGACTCAGATTAACCATATCCCTGATCATAGGAGCACTTATACTCTGCATCGTCGGAATAGCAGGCGGGGAGATGGGAGATATACTGCAATATGCAGCGAATATATGCCTGGAGTGTATCGGAATTGGTTAAGCATTTAAGAAAAATAGTTCAGGTACTTTGGGGGTTTATCTCCAACGGATATATCAAGGGTTTTCTTCCTGGGGGGCCGCTCTTATACAGCGGGCCCCTGAAACGTTTTTGCGTCCCCGGTATAAATTGTCATTCCTGTCCGGGTGCCCTTATGTCATGCCCCGTGGGAGCTGTTCAGTCCCTTCTTTCGGGAAGAGACAGAAGATTCCCCTTTTATGTGGTCGGATACCTTTCAGCCATAGGACTTTTTTTGGGAAGATTTATATGCGGTTGGCTATGCCTTTTCGGACTGATCCAGGAGCTTTTATATAAGATACCGACTCCAAAGGTGCATATACCGAAAAAAATAGATATGCCCTTAAGATATTTAAAATACACGGTGCTTGTTATACTCGTAATATTTCTTCCTCTTTTTTACAGAGGGGAATACGGCATAGGAGAAACTTTCTTCTGTAAATACCTGTGTCCTGCAGGTACACTGGAAGGCGGAGTTCCTCTTGTGGTATTTAATGATGCCATGCATGCATCCATAGGCTGGCTGTTCAGATGGAAGGTATTGATCCTGATATTATTTATATTGTCATCGATCTTTATTTACAGACCTTTCTGTAAATATATTTGCCCGTTAGGTGCCTTTTATTCACTGTTTCAGCGGATAAGCCTTTTAAGGATGTCTGTGGATAAGAGCACCTGTATAAACTGCGGATCATGCAGTAATGTGTGCGGAATGGATGTGGATCCCCATATAACGCCTGATAATGCGGAATGCATAAGATGCGGAGAATGTATGAAGGTGTGTCCCACAAGATCGCTTAAATTCACAAGAACAGGAAAAACAGAGAAGAGAATAAACAAACAGGGATCATCTACTTGCGGGGAGGACTGAAATGAAACGTTTAATATATCTCCTTTTAACATTACTTTTATCGGTCGTACTACTTGCCGGCTGCAAAGAAAACGGTGACGCCGGGACAAAGGGAGAGGATGCCGCACGGGATGAAAGCATGGAAGAAACAGATCCCGATGCTTCCGAAGGTCCTGTTATTTACTTTGAAACGACTGATCTTGACGGTAATATGATCACTTCAGAGGATATATTCTCAGATAACCGCATCACCATGGTAAATCTTTGGGCAACTTACTGTGGACCTTGTATCATGGAAATGCCTGATCTTAAAGAACTGGACGAAGAACTGAAAGAAAAAGACTGCGCTGTTATAGGAGTCGTCCTTGATGTTTCAAGCTCCGATGATACTAAAATGATAGATACTGCAAAAGAGGTAATAGATAGGACCGGCGCAGACTATATGCATCTTGTGCCATGGGATAACTGGTATGAAGATATGCCTACAAATGCAGTGCCCACAACATATTTTGTGGATTCGGAAGGTATGATAACAGGCAGCTGTATAATAGGTGCCAATGAAGGAAGGTATTACAAATCTTTGATAGAACGGCTCCTTTATGAAATGGATCAGCAGACAGAATAGTTTTTTACATCACAGCTTGGAAAGGTAAACATGAATAATAACAAAAACACTTCAAAAATAAAGATATTTGCCTCCTATATCTCACCTCACAGGAGGCTGTTTTTAATAGATATGGCATTAAGCCTTTTGATCGCTCTTGTGGATCTTGCATTTCCTTTCGTGACAAGAAAGACTATGCAGGTCCTGCTTCCGGAGCAAAAGTATAATGTTTTCTTTGTGATAATGGCGATCCTGCTTATTGCATATATTTTAAGAGCGGTTTTCCAGTATCTTGTAACAGTTATAGGACATGGCATGGGGACATTGGTGGAAGCAGATATGAGAAGGGCAGTCTTTACTCATATGCAAAGCCTTTCCTTCAGCTTTTTTGATCACAACAGAACGGGCGTATTGATGACTAGAGTAACAAACGATCTTTTTGAGATAGTGGAGCTTGCTCATCACGGCCCGGAGAACCTTCTTACATGTACTGTTACGATCTTCGGAGCCATCCTTATCCTGATGTTTATACAGCCGATCCTTGCCACTGTGCTTATAGTTATGGTACCCGTCCTGCTTCTTATAGGTATGAAGCAAAGACGGAGCATGCAGAGAGCCAATAAGGAAGTCAAGGAAAAGACAGGTGAGATAAATGCTGCCATAGAGAGCGGGATCTCAGGTATAAGGACTTCCAAGGCCTTTGCAAATGAGGCAAATGAAGAAGAAAAGTTTAAAAAAGCCAACGAGGTTTTTAAGGGCAGCCGTATAAAATACTATAAAGCCATGGGACGGTTCATGGGGACAACGGAAGCCATGGTCGGAATGATGCAGGTTGCAGTGATAGCTGTCGGAGGATTCCTTATCATGAAGGGTAAGATGGATTATATAGACCTGATCACCTTTACTCTTTATGTTTCCGCATTTACAACGCCTGTACGGAAGCTGATCCAGTTTATGGAGATATATACACAGGGAATGGCAGGCTTCGAAAGATTTCTGGAGATAATGCAGACGAAGCCTGAAATAATGGATTCCGAAGATGCCATGGTCCTGAAAGATGTTGAGGGAAGCATAGAATTTGATGATGTAAGCTTTTCATATGAGACGGGAGAACAGGTGCTGTCGCATATTTCACTTAAGATCGCGCCGGGTGAATCCTTTGCCCTTGTAGGATCATCAGGCAGCGGTAAAACAACTATGTGCCATCTTGTGCCAAGGTTCTATGATGTTACAGAAGGCAGAGTACTTATAGATCATAAGGATGTAAGAGACATCACACAGGAAAGCCTTCGTAAAAATATAGGAATAATACAGCAGGATGTATTCTTATACGCAGGCACGGTAATGGAAAATATCCGGTACGGCAGGCCTGATGCCAGTGATGCGGAAGTTGTGGCGGCTGCCAAGATGGCACGCATCCATGATGAGATCATAAAAATGCCTGAGGGATACGATACGTATGTCGGAGAAAGAGGCGTGGTCCTTTCAGGGGGACAGAAGCAGAGGATATCCATAGCAAGAGTATTTTTGAAGGATCCTCCCATACTCATCCTGGATGAGGCCACATCGGCTCTTGATTCCGTTACGGAGCTTAAGATACAGGAAAGTCTTGACACATTATCTAAGGGTAAGACCTGTATAGTTATAGCGCACAGACTGTCCACGGTTAAAAATGTTGATAAGATCGCTGTGGTGGAGGATAAAAGGATTGTGGAGCAGGGCAGCAGAGAAGAGCTTCTTGCAAGGAAGGGTGCATATGCAGCCCTGGAGGAAGCGCAAAAGCTTGCCTGAAAACCGGCCCATATTTATTTAAGGAGGATAGGATGAAGCTTTTTCATTTGTCTGATCTTCATCTGGGAAAGAGAGTGAACGAATTTTCCATGACAGAAGACCAAAGATATATCCTTAATGAGATATTGTCGAAAGTTGATTCAGAAAGACCTGACGGCATAATGATCTCCGGTGATGTATATGACAGATCAGTGCCGTCTACTGACGCCGTTGAGCTTTTTGACGACTTTCTTACCAGCCTTTCTGAAAGGTCTGTTCCTGTATTTATAATAAGCGGCAATCATGATTCTCCTGAGAGGCTGTCTTTCGGAAATCGTCTTATGGACAGATCAGGTATACATATTGCACCTGTTTATGACGGCAACATAAAAGTATGCACATTGCAGGATGAATACGGACCATTGAACATCTTTATGCTGCCTTTCATAAAGCCTGTTCATGTAAGATCATGCCTGGATAAAGATACTGAGGAGATCAGGACATATACAGATACCGTAAAGGCAGCTCTTTCCGCTTCGGATATGGATGTGTGTGAGAGGAATATCCTTATGGCCCATCAATTTGTTACAGGTGCGGAAAGATCTGATTCCGAAGAGCTTTCGGTAGGAGGAATTGATAACGTTGAGGCTTATATCTTTAAGGATTTCGATTATGTGGCCCTGGGCCATATACACAGGCCCCAGAATCTCGGAGAACGCATAAGGTATTGCGGATCTCCACTTAAATATTCTTTTTCCGAGGCGTCTTATGATAAGTCAGTCACCATGATAGAGATCTTTGAGAAAGGATCTTTAAATGTCACCTGCCTTCCTTTAAAACCCATCCGTGACATGAAAGAAATAAAGGGAACTTATAAGGACATCATGGCATACGATTTCTATAACGGTACGGATCTGAAGGATTCCTATCTGCATATCACTTTGACCGATCAGGACGATATTCCCGATGCCATGGCCCATCTGCAGACAGTTTACAGATATCTTATGGTACTTGATTATGACAATGAGCGCACACGCCATAAAAGCGATGTTATGTCCGATATAAATGCGGAGAAGAGAACACCTATGGAATTGTTTTCCGATCTTTATAAAGAACAGAACGGAAAGGAACTTGAACAATACCAGAGGGAATTTCTTGAGGAGCTTATAGAAAAGATCTGGGAGAATGAATAATGAAACCTAAAAATCTTAAAATGACGGCATTCGGCCCTTACGCAGGAACTGTTACGCTGGAAATGGACAAGCTTGGTGACGGCGGCATATATCTTATAACGGGAGATACAGGCGCAGGCAAAACCACTATTTTTGATGCTGTTACATTCGCTTTATACGGAGAAGCCAGCGGAAATAACAGAGACAGCAGTATGCTCCGGTCAAAATACGCATCATACAGGGACATTACGGAAGTGGAGTTGGTATTCGAGAACGGTGGAGAGGAATACCGTATAAAAAGGAGCCCTGCTCAGGATAAATATAATAAGCAAGGGGAAGTGCTCAAAACGCAGAAAGCTGCAGATGCGGAGCTTATAATGCCTGACGGGAGAGTGATCACTAAGGCCAGAGAGGTAACAGCAGCAGTAACGGAAATACTTGGAGTAGACAGAGACCAGTTTTCTCAGATCGCCATGATAGCACAGGGTGACTTTCTTAAACTGCTTCTTGCATCAACAGATGAAAGAAAAGCTATTTTTCAGAAGCTTTTCAATACAGAAAAATTCTCACGCCTTCAGGAGGCGTTAAGAGAAGAACTTAGAAAGCTTACGGGAGAAAGGGATGATATCAATAAAAGCATAGAGCAATACTGGGAAGGACTGAAGATAGATGATTCCCGCATTCCCGAAGATATGAGGGAGGCATATGTTTCACACGAATTGCTGACTGATGATCTTATGAGCATCATCGAGAGGATAATTGCAGAGGATGAAAAAGAACTGCAGGAACTGGAAGAAAAAGATAAGGAAAATGACGAGGAAATAGAAAAGGTTGCCGTTTTAATTGAAAGAGCGAGGGCTGATCAGGAAACTGCCGCTTCCATCACAAAGAATCAAGACGAACTGGAGAAAAGATCGGCATCAAGATCGGAACTTTCAGGAAGATATGAGCTCCTCAAAGAGGAAAAGCCTCAGATAGATAAGATCCGGGAAGACATCATTAAGCTGTCATATCTCAAAAAGGATATGAAGGAAAAAGATGAAGCCAGAGACAGACAAGAGAAGATATTAAATGAGGCAGAGAGTTTAAAGGCTGCTCTTGAATTAAACACTGAAAAGAAAGAAAAGGCTGAAAAGGATCTAAAGGGTCTTAAAACAGAGAAGGAGATGCTGGAAAAAACAGATTCCGAGATGAAGGATGTGGAATCAAATATAAAGATCCTTTCTGATAAGATAAATACTGCTAAGGAGCTGAAAAATGATCTTCTGACTCTTATTAAGAACGAGAGTTTATTGGAAGAAAAGAAAAAAGAAACAGAGATATCAAGAGAAAAAGAGAAGAATGCAAGGAAGGAATACATAAGGATAAATGCTGAGTATCTGCATGTCCAGGCAGGAATATTGGCAAATGATCTTAAGGAGGGTATTCCGTGCCCTGTATGCGGATCTGTTGACCACCCTCATCCTGCAATACTTCCGGAGCATGCTCCCGACTGGAATGATGTAGAGCTGTCCCAAAAGAATGCAGACAATGCATCAAAGGAATACAATAAAGCCTCAAAGACCGAAGAAAGCTTAAGGACTGCCAATGAAAAGGATAAAAAAGCTTTATTATCAGGAATGGAAAAGCTGTTCGGTGATAACGAACATGGTATCTCCCAAAGCTATCTGGAAGATTTTACGGAATCTTTGAAAGATGATCTTAAAGGCCTTGAGACGAGGAAAGAAGCTCTTGATATAAAAGCTGAAAGAAAAGATGAGCTTACAGAGCTTATACCTGAAAAGGAAGAAAGACTAAACGGGCTTTCCGAAAGGATAAGAGCTGACAGAGAAGAACTTATAAAGAAGAATGAGGAACTTAAGCAGCTTGAAGAAAAGATCGAGAAGTTTGAAAAAGAGATCCCCTTTGAGTCCTCGGAAGATCTGGAAGACCGTATAGAAGAGCTTTCTTTAAGAAAAGAAGAATATGACAATAAAATAAAGGAACTGGAAGATGATATTGCATCATCAGACAGAGAGATAGAATCGCTTAAGGGAAGGATAGAAGAAGCAAAATTGCAGCTTAAGGGTAGAAAAATACAGGATACGGAAGAAATAACTTCCGAAAAGAAACGCCTTGAAGAGCTTAAGAGTATCTATAAAGATGCGATCTCAAAGATCAAAACAGCTGTTTTACACAACAAAGAGGCCCTGGCAAGCATCCGGGTAAAGAGAAAAATGCTTTCCGAAAATGAGGAAAGGCTTAGATGGATAAAGCCGTTGTCGGATACGGCAGGTGGTACGGTATCGGGCAAAGAAAAGGTGATGCTTGAAACCTATGTGCAGATGGCATATTTTGACCGGGTAGTGGAAAGGGCCAACAAAAGATTTTACAAAATGACAGGGGGCCAATATGAACTGAAAAGAAAAACCACATCTGAAAACAAAAAAAGTCAGGCAGGCCTTGATCTTGATGTGACAGATCATTATAACGATACGGAAAGAAGCGTCAGATCCCTGTCAGGAGGAGAGCAGTTCAAGGCATCTTTGTCTCTGGCCCTTGGACTTTCAGATGAGATACAGTCTTCTGCAGGAGGCATAAGGCTCGGATCCATGTTTGTTGACGAAGGATTCGGCTCTCTTGACGAAGAGTCTCTGAGGCAAGCGATCAACGCTCTTTCTGATCTTGCTGAAGGTAATAAGCTGGTCGGTATAATCTCACATGTTGCAGAGCTTAAGGAAAGGATTGATAAGCAGATCGTGGTAACGAAAGAGAAGTCAGGAGGAAGCGGAGCAAGGATAATCGTCTGAATATTTGACAGAAAAGAATCATGACCTTTTGTTCATATTTGAAAGATAATGGCTGAAAGATAAGCGTTGACATCAAATTGAATATTACTTATACTAACAAAGTCTTCTTGTATTTTTGCAGGAAGACTTTATTTGCGGAAATTTTTAAATACCTTCATTTTTATATCGGAGAAAATGTAAATTATAACATTTTTTCAAGGTTGATAAAAATAAGACGACGTATTTCCGAGATATTAATACAGATATATGTAATGCTTTAGAATACATAGCGATATGCGGTGATACATAAAATTGGTTAAGGCAGGGGTAATAATGGAAACGGATAGGGGTAATTTAAACAAAAACGATACTGTGGCATTTTTGATGGCAGCCGGAAAAGGTGAGCGTATGCATCCTCTCACCTTGAGCAAGCCGAAGCCCTTGGCAGAGGTTCACGGCAAGCCTATGATCGAAACGATCATAGAGGGTCTGGAGGCCATAGGCATCAAAAAGATATATGTGATAGTCGGATATCTTGGTGAGCAGTTTTCATATCTTAAAGAAAAATATCACAATGTGGAAATAATATGGAATCATGATTATGAAACAGTAAACAATATATCATCGATAAAGGCTGTAAGTCATCTCATGGGTCAATGCAACTGCTTCGTATGCGAGTCGGATCTTTATGTGGCAGATACTTCCATTTTTGATCCAAAGCTGAGCCGTTCCTGCTACTACGGGGTAATGGTGAAGGGATATTCAGATGACTGGGTATTTGAACTGGAAAATGACCGTATAGTAAAGGTGGGGCAGGAAGGAACCGACTGCTACAATATGTGCGGAGTGTGCTTTCTTACTGCTGAAGATGCAAAGATAATCAGTGATGCCGTATGTGAGGCAGAGAGTCAGGAGAATTATAAGGAACTATTTTGGGATGAGATAGTTGACCAGCAGTTAAAGAATGTGGATATGGGAATATATCCTGTGGAAAGACATCAGATCGTTGAAATAGATACATATGAAGACCTTCTTAGATTCAATAAGGAACTGTAAGGATAATGTAAGATTTGATCCTAATCTGTATGTTGATTATTGCGGGATAATCAGTATAATTTGTCTTATAAGGAGGAAGTAAGTATGAAAAAAATTATTGCTGTAATCTTATCATTTATAGTGGTGATGTCCCTTGCCGCTTGCGGAGGAGGATCCTCAGAAGGCGGAGAAGACAAACCCACGGCTGCAGGCACATATGAAGGTGTCGAAAGTAAATGGGTGGGATCAGCTGAAGCAACTTCTGGAGAAGAATCCCCCTTCAGCCTGGAACTTAATGATGACGGAACCGGAGTAAGCCACAGAGACGGACTTGATATTGATGTTACGTGGGAATTAAATGGTGAAGATTTTACCATGCAGGAAACTTTTATGGGTATGACGATCGATTATACCGGAACATTAAAAGGATCAGAACTCCACACATATAATGGAGATCCCGAAGATGAATTGACCTACGAGTACATCTACAACAAAAAATAAATGTATTTAACTTAAGAAATAAGCGGAGCAGGATTCATGCCTGCTCCGTTCTTTTTATAACGCATTAAATGTTGTATAATCAGATGAAATCACTAAACATAAAAGGCGTTTAGTATTAACAATAAAAGCCTTTTAAGGATATGATGCAAAGGAGGATCATGCTTCATATAGGATGTCATCTTTCCACCACTAAGGGGTATTACAATATGGTAAAGACTGCACTTTCCATTGATGCAGATACCTTTGCTTTCTTTACCAGAAACCCCAGAGGCGGAAATGTAAAAGAAACAGATCTTAAGGACATGGAAGATGCAAGGGAAAGTCTTAAGAAAAACGGTTTTTATCCACTTGTTGCCCATGCCCCATATACATATAATCTTTGCTCTGAAAAAGAGGACATAAGGGATTTTTCCCTTAGAGCAATGAAAGAAGACCTGGAGAAACTCGAGATGCTTCCGGGGAATTATTATAATTTTCATCCGGGAAGCCACAGAGGCCAGGGTATTGCAAGAGGCATCGACCTTATTTCCGCAGGGCTTGAATCGATACTGCCTTACGCAAAAGGTACAGTTGTTCTTCTTGAAACAATGGCAGGAAAGGGAACAGAGGTCGGAAGCGATTTCAGAGAGCTTAGATCCATAATCGATAATACGTCATATAAAGACAGGATAGGCGTATGCTTTGATACCTGCCATGTATACGACGGAGGATATGATATAAAGGACCATCTTAAGGAAGTCTTGGATGAATTTGACAAGATAATCGGCGTAGAAATGATCAGGGCTGTCCATATCAACGACACCAAGAATCCTTTTTCTTCCCACAAGGACAGGCATGAAAGGATTGGATTTGGTACTCTTGGGGCAGATACATTTAAAAATATAGTAAGGGCACCTGTATTAAAAGATATACCTTTTATCCTCGAGACCCCAAACGATCTTGAGGGATATAAAAAGGAGATCGGATTATTGAGGGGTTTTTGCTGACCGGAGGAAAGATGCAGAAGAAATATACGAAAATGGCCATGAAGGCCTTGAATAATGCGGCTGAAATAGCCATAAGCCTTGGGCATAATTACATCGGAACAGAGCATATACTTGCGGGAATACTGGAAGTAAAGGAATGTATGACTGCAAAGATATTGAATAACAGAGGCATCACTGCGGAAAAGATATTCAATATCATCTCTGAGTCCCTCGAGCCCGGGGTTGATGCTCCTGTTAAGGACATGGGAGGATATACTCCCATGGCTCAGGCAATTTTAAGAGGTGCAACGGAAGAATCCAACAAGACGAAAGAAGTGGCGATCGGGACTGAGCATATATTCTTAGCAATGCTCCGTCAACCGGACTGCATTGCCGTAAGGATACTTATGACTCTGGGAGAGAATTTAAGAGCCATATTCGATACTTTTGCCAGAACCATGGGATATGAGGAAACCGGAACTTCTTCTGAAGCACAGAAATCGGAATTCTCCATGACACCGACCTTGGACGAGTTTTCAAGAGATATGACGGAAATGGCCTTCGAAGGAAAGATTGATCCTGTTGTAGGCAGAGAAGATGAGATCAAAAGGGTCATCCAGATCCTTAGCAGAAGGACTAAGAACAATCCCTGCCTTATAGGAGAACCGGGTGTCGGAAAGACGGCAATAGTCGAAAGCCTTGCCACAAGGATAGTAAAGGGCGAAGTGCCTGATACCATAGCAGATAAAAGGCTTGTGGCACTTGATATAGCGGCAATGGTTGCAGGTTCAAAATACAGGGGAGAATTTGAACAAAGGATTAAAAGAGTAATAGAGGAAGCTATATCTTCAAGAGACGTGCTTGTATTTATCGACGAGCTTCATACCATAATCGGTGCCGGCGGAGCTGAAGGTGCCATGGATGCATCTAATATCTTAAAGCCGTTTCTTGCCAGAGGAGAGCTTCAGATAATTGGTGCCACCACCACAGATGAATACAGAAAAAGAATAGAAAAGGATGCTGCACTTGAAAGACGGTTCCAGCCCGTTACAGTTCAGGAGCCTACCGAAGAAGAGGCTGTTGATATATTAATGGGTATCAGTAAAGTATATGAGGATCATCACGGAGTAAAGATAACAGATGAAGCCGTAAGAGCAGCCGTATCTCTTTCGGAGAGGTATATTTCAGACAGATTCCTGCCGGACAAAGCCATCGATCTTATGGATGAGGCTGCTGCAAAAGCAGGCCTTAAAGAGAACAAAAGCAGCGGAGATGTCAAAGAGATACTTGATAAACTAAAGGCTCTTAATGATGAAAAGGAAAAGGCCATAAAGAAAAAGGCTTTTGATAAAGCTGCTGATATCAAAAGTGCCGAGAAGGAACTGGAAACGGTCCTTGCTCAAAAGAAAGCAGCATAAAGTAAAAAAACAAAACGTACGGTAGTTGTAACGGAAGAGAATATAGCAGATATAGTCTCAGGCTGGACGAAGATACCTGTCAATAAACTGAGAGAAGAAGAATCCCAAAGGCTTCTTAAGCTGGAAAAGACCCTGCATAAAAGAGTTATAGGTCAGGAGGAGGCAGTAACGGCTCTTTCAAAAGCCATAAGAAGAGGCAGGGCCGGACTTAAGGATCCTGGGAGGCCAATCGGTTCATTTCTGTTCCTTGGCCCTACAGGCGTAGGAAAAACAGAATTGTCCAAGGCTCTTGCAGAAGCTCTTTTCGTTAAAGATGATGCTCTTATAAGGGTAGATATGTCCGAATATATGGAGAAGCACAGTGTGTCAAAGCTCATCGGATCACCTCCCGGCTATGTGGGATATGATGAGGGAGGACAGCTGAGTGAAAAGATAAGGCGTAATCCTTATTCCGTTGTTTTATTCGACGAAATAGAAAAAGCTCATCCCGATGTCTTCAATATTCTTCTTCAGGTCCTGGATGACGGCCATATAACGGATTCTCAGGGCCGTAAAGTGGATTTTAAGAACACGGTTATAATAATGACATCAAATGCGGGAGCAACAAGCATAGCCACCCAGAAAAAACTCGGCTTTAATCCTGACGGAGACGAAAAATATGACTACGCACATATGAAAGACGTAGTCATGGAAGAGATAAAGAAGCTTTTTAAACCCGAATTCCTCAACAGGATAGATGATATTATCGTATTCCATTCCTTATCGAGAACGGAACTGAAACAGATCACAAAACTCATGTTAAAGGAACTGTCAGAAAGAGCAGCTGCTCAGATGGGATTTTCCATAAAGGCAACTGAAGGGGCCGTTGATCTCCTGCTTGAGAAGGGCTATTCCAAAGCATATGGAGCCAGAAATCTGAGAAGAGCTATTCAGACCTTTGTGGAGGATGCCATTTCCGACAGTATTCTTAAGGGTGATCTTAAAAATGTGACAGAGATAAAGATAAGCGCCAGGGACAATAAATTCCAGATAACAAATAACCGGTAGGAGAGCACATGGCTAAAAGTACAACAGCTTTTTTTTGTAAAGAGTGCGGATATGAAAGTGCCAAATGGATGGGCCAATGCCCTTCCTGCAAGGCATGGAACAGCTTTACGGAAGCACTCAAAAATAACGTAAAGAAGAACAGGACTCCGGCAGGATATTCTGAGAGACCCGTTAAATTGTCGGAGGTAAGCACTTCCGGAGAGGACAGGATCAAAACAGGTATAGAAGAGTTTGACAGAGTCCTCGGGGGTGGGATCGTAAAGGGATCTCTTACGCTTATCGGTGGAGACCCCGGTATCGGAAAATCCACTCTGCTTTTGCAGGTATGCAAGGTCCTGGCTGAAAAGGGTGTTGAGGTCTTATA
>CADBUJ010000005.1 GCA_902797845.1 uncultured Eubacteriales bacterium
GGACGGTCAAGTCCCGGTGAGCTTGCTTCAAAGATATATTGTTCTTTTATAAAATCCTCTCTGTCCAGGATCTCATTGAACTCTCTGCTTACTGCCTCGCAGTCGTCTATGGTTATCCCGCCGGGCTTATCTATAAAAAGCCTCAGAAAATAGTTCCTGCCTTCCTTTGCCCATTCGGTATCCACCAGCGTAAAGTTCTTTTCCTCCACCACCGGCAGTGCAAGGGAATAAGCCTTTTCTTCGTATTCCTTTTTACCCATATCTGTACCTCAAATCTTCGGCCTATGATAAAGGAGCGGGCTTTGCCCACTCCTCTGCATAAGTCGATATTAACATAAAGATACTATACTAAAGCCGGATAAAAGTCAATAGTTCTCTTTACCAGCCCATTTCAAAAAGGGACATCTGATTATTTTCGGGAAGGTCATCGAGAATACCCATATCCGTAAGCTTATCTATGATGCTCTGAGATACCTTTCCTCTTTGTTTAACATCATCTTTGGAGAGAAAAGGTCCTTCGGAAGCGGCTTTATACAATGATCCGGCAGCCGTATCTCCCATTCCCTCAATGCTGGAAAAGGGCGGAAGAAGCTTGTTGCCTTCGATCTTGAATCTGGCCGCATCTGACTTGTACAGATCGAGAGGCAGGAATTCGAATCCTCTTGCCATAAACTCCTGTACGATCTTCATGATACGATATTCTTCTTTTTCCTTCTGAGTCGGATGCTGTATCCTCTTGAAAGCCCTGATATATTCTTCCAGTTTGTCTCTTCCCCTGCACATTTTTTCGTAGGTGAATTCATCAGCTCTTATACTGAAATAAGCCGCATAATATGCAAGAGGCTCATATACCTTAAACCATGCCACCCTTATACTCATCATAACATATGCCACGGCATGGGCCTTCGGAAACATATATTCTATCTTGTTACAGGAGTCGATATACCATTCGGGGACTCCATGCTCTCTCATGTCTTTTTCCCACGAATCCTTAAGGCCCTTACCCTTTCTTACGCTTTCCATTATGGCAAAGGCTGAAGCAGGCTCCATACCCATGCTTATAAGATAGATCATTATATCGTCTCTTGCACAAATAACCGTCTGCAAGGTTGCCTTTTTATCCCTTACAAGTTCCTGGGCATTATTGGTCCACACATTGATCCCGTGAGACAAGCCGGAGATCCTTACAAGGGAAGAAAACTGCGATGGCTTTGTATCCAGAAGCATCTGTATAACGAATCTTGTACCGAATTCGGGAATACCAAGGCATCCCAGTTCCGTACCTCCTATATCCTCAGGCTTTACACCCAAAGCATCAGTGTTCTTAAAGATGCTCATTACCTTTTCGTCATCAAAGGGTATGGTCTTCGGATCCTTTCCCGTTATGTTCTGAAGCATCCTGATCATGGTCGGATCGTCATGTCCGAGTATATCCAGCTTAAGAAGATTATGATGGATGGAACTGTAATCAAAATGGGTGGTTATTATTTTTGATTTCTGATCATCTGCAGGCCTCTGTACCGGAGTAAATTCGTTGATATCCCTGCCTATGGGCAGCACGACTATACCGCCGGGATGCTGGCCTGTTGTCCTTTTTACTCCAACGATCCTTGATGCAAGGCGTTTTATCTCGCATCTTCTTTTAGAGATACCTTTGTCCCTAAGATATTGTTCCACATAAAAGAATGCCGTTTTTTCCGCCACATCGCCTATGGTTCCTGCTCTGTACGTCTGACCGTGGCCGAATATGACCTCCGTATATGCGTGAGCCTTGGGCTGATACTCTCCGGAGAAATTAAGATCTATATCAGGTTCCTTTTCTCCTTCAAAGCCCAGGAATGTCTCGAAAGGTATATCATGACCGTCCTTTGTCAGCTTCTCCCCGCATACGGGGCAGATCCTGTCCTCCATATCATATCCGGACATTCCGCCGAAGGATCTTACATATTCCGAATCAAAGTCAGAATATTTGCATTTTTCGCATCTGTAATGGGCATGAAGGGCATTTACCTCTGTTATTCCCGACAAGAAAGCAACGAAGGATGATCCGACCGATCCTCTGGAACCTACCAGGTATCCGTCCTTTAAGGACTTGGAAACAAGCCTTCTTGCAATTATATACATGACAGCAAAGCCGTTGTTTATAATGGAATTAAGCTCCTTATCCATTCTTTTTCTGACTATATCAGGAAGGTCTTTTCCGTATAATGCCTCTGCCTTCTTCGTACATATATCCTTTAAAAGCTCTGCGGATCTGTCTATAACAGGCGTAGCTGTCTCGGGGCTTATGGGCGATATGGGTTCCATAAGACCGGCTATCATATTTGTGTTTTCCACAACTACTTCGTAGGCCTTCTTTTCTCCCAGATATGCAAATTCCTTCAGCATCTCTTCTGTTGTCCTGAGATAAAGAGAAGGTGATACCTCCTCATCCTTTATACCCTTGGAATGTCTCAGGATGCTGCGATATATTTCGTCGTCCTTATCCAGATAAAAAACATTTCCTGTGGCGCATACAGGCTTTCCGAATCTTTCTCCTATGGAAACGATGCGCTTATTTATCTCCATTATATCCTCCGGAGACTCTATATCAGGATATCTTGAAGACCCGATCATATGCAGATTATTTGATACAGGCATGATCTCCAGATAATCATAAAGATCAGCCAGTCTTCTTATCTCCTCATCAGAAGCCTCTGAAATAAGTGCCTGGAAAAGTTCACCGTCTCCGCATCCGGATCCCAGTATCAACCCCTCCCTGTGTTTCTGCAGAAGACTAAGAGGTATCCTGGGATATCTCATGTAATAATCTATGTTGGAAGCGGAAATAAGCTTGTACAGATTCAATCTTCCGATCTCATTTTTAACAAGTATGACGCTGCGGAATGCTCTGGATCGTTTAATGGCATTTTCTGACATGCCTGATGCCTTTTCCAGCCCCCAAAGATCCTTTACCCCCTGGCTTCCCGCCATGGCCGATAACCTCAAAAAGGCCTGCGCTGTTGAATCGGCATCATCAACAGCTCTGTGATGATGGCCCATATCAATATTGAAATATGCGCAAAGAGTATCAAGTTTATAATTCTTAAGATCCGGCAGATAAGTCCTTGCCATGCCCACAGTGTCTATAGCAGGCTGTTTAAGCTCTCTTCCCAGTTTTTTTCTGTTTTCTTCGATAAATCCCGTATCAAACACGGCATTATGAGCCACAAGGACTGCATCCTTGCAAAAAGCATCAAAATCTGTAAGGATAACGTCTATGGTGCCGCTGCCTTTTACCATACTGTCAGTGATGCCTGTCAGTTCCGTTATCTCCTCAGGTATATGCATAAGCGGATCCACAAAGGTATGGAATCTGTCTGTTATCTTCCCGTCTTCCACCTTTACGGCGCCTATTTCTATTATCCTGTCTTTTACATGAGAAAATCCTGTGGTCTCCAGATCGAATACCACAAAAGTTGTATTTATATCTCTGCCGTCATTATTAAGGACTGTGGGTTTAAGATCATCAACTATATAGGCATCCACACCGTAAATGACCTTAAAGCTCTTATCGCTTCCCTGCTCCTTTTCTCCCATAAGCTTTGCCATTTTATCCATATAAGCTTTTGCTTCTGGAAATGCCTGAACTACGGCAGTATCTGTTATGGCTATTGCTTCATGACCCATGGCCATTGCACGCTTTAAAAGGTCCTTTGTTTTTATCAGACCTTCCATCATGCTCTTATTGGTATGCGCATGGAGCTCTACTCTTTTTACAGGGACATCTTCATAGTAATCTACCGGCATCTCATTCTCCAGCAATGCGATGCCCCTTATCTTTGATAAGATCAGTTCCGTACCTTTATAGTCAACCTCAACAGTTCCTGTTGCTGTGATATGCGCCCCGTTTCCGCCTGATGCATCACCGAGCTTAGGAATGAACTCTTCCACTTCCTCCTTTGTAAGAAAGCATTTGAGATCTATCGTATCCTCATCATCTGTTACGGAAAGGGTAGCTATGATCCTCTCTTCATTTATCGTCTTTATGTCAAGGTCTATTACCCTGCCTTTTACGGTTATGATGCCCATCCCTTCAACGATGCTTTTTATGGGCGTTATGTCTTCCTCGGAGAAACCTCTGCCGTATATGATGCGTTCATGATTAGGAAAAGAGCTTGATGCCTTATTTCTCCTAAATCCCTTGTTTCCGGGCACATTCCTTCCCTTGTTTTTCTCCTCTTCCTGTCTGCGGCTTGATTCGTACTCTCCTTCGATCCTGGCGATCTCCTCCGTCATAGCTCTGCTAAGCTCTTCATCATAGGAGAAAGGTACTTCCTCATGCCTTTCCTCTTCGGTTTCTTTCGGAGATCCTTCAGATCCTGTAACTGTCTTCTGCTCTGTTTTTTCGGATATTTTATGATCTATGATGACTTCCGGCGTCTCCAGAAGAGACAAAGACCCGCGTATCATCGTTTTAACCTTAAAAAGAAGGTCCTCCGGGATCCCGGGGCCTTCCGTTTCAACAGTAACGATCCCGCCTTCCGCAGATATGGTAATGGATCTTATCAATACATCCCATAAAATATCTTTATCCGCATCCGAAAAAATTTCGGGATCATCCAATATAAAGGTTTCAAAAAAAGGTTTGCTCATTTATGTTACCCTTCGTATTTCTTCCAGAAGAGCATCAAGAAGCTCCTCTTCCTTAACTTTTCTAAGCATCTCTCCATGGGCGAAAATGATGCCCTCGCCCTTTCCGCCGGCTATTCCAATATCAGCATCTCTCGCTTCACCAGGTCCGTTAACAGCACAGCCCATTACCGCCACTTTAAGATCTTTATCTATATCTTTAGTTAGTTCCTCGACTCTTGATGCGATTCCGATGACATCTATTCCGGTCCTGGCACATGTGGGACAGGAGATCACATCAACGCCTCCCGTATAAAGTCCCAGGCTCTTAAGTATGATCCTGCAGGCCCTGATCTCGTTAATGGGGTCTGATGAAAGAGATACCCTTATGGTATCGCCTATGCCGCAGGATAAAAGAGTCCCCAGAGCAACTGCAGACTTTATGCTTCCCGTAAGATCGGTGCCTGCCTCCGTAACTCCCAGATGCAGCGGGTGATCGGTCTTTTGGGAAAGCAGCTTGTATGCATCGATACAGATACGCACATCCGAGGATTTTATGGATATAACTATATCTTCGAATCCCATATCCTCCAGGATGCCGGTATTTCTTAAGGCTGATTCTGTAAGACTTTCGGCAGTTACACCACCGTACCTTTCAAGCAGATCTTTTTCAAGGGAGCCGGAATTCACTCCCACACGGATAGGGATATGTCTTTCTGATGCCGCCTTTGCAACATCCCTTACTTTTTCATATCCTCCGATATTACCGGGATTAATCCTTATTTTATCCGCGCCCTTTTCTATGGCTTTTATGGCCAGTCTGTGATCGAAATGTATATCTGCAACAAGAGGTATACATGTTTCTCTCTTTATTACGGGAATATTATCCGCAGTTTCCTCATCAGGAACGGCTATCCTTATGATATGGCACCCTGACGCTTCAAGCATTTTTATCTGTTCTATAACCGCGGCAGCATCATGACCGTCTTTATTGCACATGGACTGGATGGCGACAGGATTGTCTCCGCCTATGGAAACTCCGCCTATGTTCACCTGTCTTGTTTTCCTTCTTGCCATAGTCATCTCCTAGAAAAGTCTTATGATATCCCTGGACATTATAAAAAGCATAAGAGCTATAAGAAGAATGAAAAATACAAAATTGATCATGCCCTCCACATTTCTGTTAAAAGGCTTTCCTCTTATTCCTTCCACTATAAGAAACAGTATTCTTCCGCCGTCAAGGGCGGGAATGGGAAGCAGGTTCATAACTCCCAGGTTGGCACTTAAGAGCACTATCCAAAGACAGATGGTAAGAAAAACGGACTTGGCTCCGTAGTCCTTGCTCTCATTTACGCTTTCCCCTATCATACTCACCATGCCCACCGGTCCCGAAAGATCATCGATTCCGGCCTTTCCCGTAAGGAGCATTCCAAGGCTCTTAAAAACTATATCCACATTATATTTGGTCTCGTAATAGGCATACTTTATGGTGCCGGCAACTCCCTCCCGGGTATAGCCGTCTGATGTGAATCCCATATACCTGCTGCCGTCTTCATCTTCGGCCGTAGGCACATTAAGCACCAGTTCCTGATCTCCTCTGCGGATCGTTA
>CADBUJ010000006.1 GCA_902797845.1 uncultured Eubacteriales bacterium
GATTTCTGGAGAAGATGGCATATCTCTCTCAGCAGCTGGTTCAGGGATTATGTATATATCCCTCTCGGAGGATCCCGGGTACCCGTTGCGAGATATGTAATAAACATGTTTATTGTATGGATGCTCACAGGTATATGGCACGGTGCCAATTATACCTTTATAGGCTGGGGCCTGGGCTACTTTTTCCTTATTATTCTTGAAAGGCTTTTAATAAAGCCCGCTAAACGCAGCAATCCTGCATTTAAGATCTTATGGCGGGCGTTCACCCTTGTATGCGTGAATTTCGGCTGGGTCGTATTCAATTCCGCGTCTCTGGGGCAGGGAGTAAGATACTGTCTTGCCATGATGGGACGCTACGGATCCGGCATATCGGTGGATCCGTCTGTAATATATGATCTCAGACAATATGGCATATTTATCATATTAGGCATCATTTTTGCCACACCTATAATAAAGGTCTTAAAAGAAAAGATCGAAAAGACCAGATTTTCCTATGCCATGGCTGTAATAGGACCTATAGGATACGGATGTATCTTTTTATGGGGAGTATCATATTTGATACTGGGAGCCCATAATCCCTTTATCTACTTTAATTTTTGATTAACAAGGTGTGATTTATGGAGAAGATCAGAAATTATGCATATGCTGCAGTCTTTCTGCTGCTGGTAATGGGCCTTGGCCTGCTGAGCTCCAAAAAACTCTTTAAGTTTTATGTGGACCAGGAAATTGATTACAACGAATGGACACCGGAGCTGGGCAATAAATTTGAGACTGATATAGCAAGTACCTTCTACAAAAAATTCGGATTCGTAAATCTTAACGGAGCCATAAGCGGAGCCTTGAGGCAGCCTTATATGAACGGCGTCGTTAAGCTTAACAACGGATACCTTCTTACAGCTTTTACACGCTCATCAGACCAGGTCCTTGAAGGATATGCAGAAACGGTGATCAAAATAAACGAATATCTTAAAAGCAGGGGAACGCCCTTGCTTTATGCCAATACACCGTATACATCAGGCAAATATGATCCCGAACTTCCTGAGGGAATAGAAGATTACGGCAACGACAATTGCGACAGGTTCCTTAAGATGCTTGATGATGCAGGAGTCGATATTATAGATTTTCGTGAGACAATGCATAAGGACGGCATAGATCATTACGAGATGATGTATAAGACAGATCATCACTGGACCACGGAAGCAGGCTTTTATGCATATGGTTATCTGGAGAACTACATTAAGGAAAAGACCGGATGCCGGGTGGATGAACGAATATCCGATATTGATAATTATACCATTACAAAATATGAGAAATGGCATCTGGGATCAAACGGACAGCGCACGGGCATTTATTATGCGGGAATAGATGATTTTGATCTGATCCTCCCGGATTTTGAAACATTGATACAGAACGGAGACGGTGATCAGGGGAGCATGCAGGATCTTATAATAAATATGGAGCCCCTTGCGGACAAGGATTATACATCAAGATATACATATGATCATGTGCTTGATGCAGCTCTTGGAAGATTTACCAATCTTGACTGCGAAAATGATGTAAGGGTCCTTATGATAACAGACTCCTTCGGGAAGGCGGTTGATCCTTATCTTATCATGGCATTCAAAGAGTTTTATTTTGTTTCCAACAGAAATGTTACAGGTGTTACTCCCGGATTTATAGAGAAGTATGATCCTGATGTGGTAATAATGATGAACTATCCCGAATTCTTGCAGGAAGGCAGTAAAGCCTTTGATTTTAAAGGGTTTTAAGAAAAACAACATACGAGTAAAGACCCCGGATGGCTGGATCTCCGGGGTCTTTTTATTGGTTTATTCAGGAGGTGAAAGATCATTTTGTATTAAGGGGAATCCTCGCCGTTAACAGGAATCTCCTCTGCCTGTTTTTTTGATGCCCGCCTGCTGAGCAATACGGGAAGCAGAATAGTCAGGGCAACGCCGAATATAAGACCGGCATAAACAGGATCACCGATACCTGCCCACATCAGTATGCCGTCAAACAGATATACTGCAAATGATATGGCAGCCACTGTCATAGCATATGGTATCTGTGTGGAGACATGATTTACATGATTGCATTGGGCTCCGGCCGACGACATTATGGTCGTATCTGATATGGGAGAACAGTGATCTCCGCAAACTGCTCCTGCCATACATGCAGACATGGAGATTATCATAAGTGTGGGATCCAGATTCTGGAATGCATCGACTACTATAGGGATAAGTATACCGAAGGTGCCCCAGGATGTGCCTGTTGAGAATGACAGGAACACGGCAATAAGGAAGATGATGCAGGGAAGGAAGAATGTAAGTCCCTTGGCAGAACCCTGGATTATGCCTGCTACGAAATCCTTGGCAAGAAGGCTGTCTGTCATGGCCTTGAGTGTCCATGCGAATGTAAGGATAAGGATCGCAGGTACCATGGCCTTAAAGCCGTCGGGGATGGATTTCATGGATTCCTCGAAGCTTAAGACTTTTCTTGCAAGATAAAATATCATGGTAAAGATAAGAGCTATCACAGAGCCGTATACAAGGCCCAGAGAGGCATCGCTGTTCTCGAATGCCGAGAAGAAGCCAACACCGTCAAAGAAGCCTCCTGTATAAATGATTCCGATAACGCAGCAGATAACAAGTACTACCACAGGAAGAACGAGATCGATAACCCTGCCTCTGGGGGCGGGAGTTACTTCCTCCATACTGGCATAAGGCCTGTCTTCGGTGGTATATATATCGCCCTTTAATGCGTTTGCCTCATGCTTTTTCATGGGGCCGTACTCTGATCTTGTTTTGATCATGGCAAACATAAAGACGATGGTCAAAAGAGCATAATAATTAAAGGGAATAGTGCGGAGGAAAACAGACATGGTCTTTTCTCCCTCCAGATATCCTGCAACGGCTGCAGCCCATGAGGATATGGGAGCTATTATACATATGGGCGCTGCTGTGGAATCTATAAGATATGCAAGCTTTGCCCTTGATATATTATGCTTGTCCGTTACGGGACGCATTACAGAGCCTACAGTCAGGCAGTTAAAATAATCATCTATAAAGATAAGTATTCCGAGAATGACCGTAGCGACCTGAGCGCCTATACGGGATTTGATGTGGACAGCCGCCCATCTTCCGAAGGCTGCGGATCCACCTGCCTTATTCATCATGGAGACGATGGCTCCCAGTATTACCAGAAAGATAAGGATGCCCATATTGTAGCTGTCTGATAATACAGCTATAAATCCGTCATTAATAGTATGAGTAAGAGTGCCTTCGAAATTAAAGCCCGTGTAAAGCAATGCTCCTGCGACTATACCCACAAAAAGGGAACTGTAAACTTCCTTTGTAAAGAGAGCCAATACTATGGCTATAACAGGGGGGACCAGAGACCAGGCCGATTTCTGTACTGTCTCAGGCGTTGTAGTAAAGGCGGCGATTATAAGTATTATTATTGCCAGTGCAAATCCTACCAAATATCGCCAGGCTTGGTTTTTTTTCTGTTCCATGCAAGCACCTCCGATAATAAATGCAAATAATACAATTATTATTCGTTTTTTATAGTAAAAACGAATCAACAGGAAAATTATAATTCAAATAATTCAGCTTTGCAACACATTAGAGCAATAAAGTGGAGAAATAGCCCAAACCCATTCTTGACTATGATGATGCTTTGAATTAAGGTTTTATCAGTACATCAGGGTTTTAACAAAAGTTATGAAAAGAGGTTTTATATGAGATACGATATTGCGATCATTGGAAGCGGTCCCGGCGGCCTTGAGGCAGCCATCACCGCTAAATTAAGAAATAAATCCGTTATTCTGTTCGGAAATAATAATCTCAGCATGAAGCTTACGAAGGCCCATAAGATCGAGAATTATCTGGGATTACCGGATATTACTGGCAGAAGGCTTGCCAATGCCTACAAAAGGCATCTTGATCAGATGGGCATCGAGATCGTAGAAGACAGGATACAGATGGCCTATAACATGGGCGATTATTATATGCTCCAGGGAGCAGGCAACGAAATGTACGAATCCTCAGCACTTATAATCGCAACGGGTGTTGTTGCTGCAAAGCCTTTAAAAGGCGAAGAGGAGAATCTGGGTAAAGGCGTAAGCTACTGCGCCACATGTGATGCTGCCTTAGTTAAAGGCAAGGAGGTCGCAGTTATAGGTTACGACAGATCCCAGGAGGAGGAAGCTGCATTTCTTTCAGAAGTGGCATCAGGGGTAACATATTTCCCTATGTATAAGGATGAGCCTAAGCTTCCTAAAAATGTAAATATAATAAAAGAGCATCCTACAGAGCTTCGAAGAGAAGACGGGCTTACTAAAGTCATAACAAAGGAAGGAGATAATGAATACGGTTTCTTCTCCGTTTTTGTATTAAGGGAAGCGGTTGCACCGGGACGTCTTGTCCCCGGACTGCTGATAGACGGACCGCATATAAAGGTCGACAGGAATATGGCTGCAAATTTGCCGGGATGCTTTGCGTGCGGAGACATAACAGGTCTTCCGTATCAATATATAAAGGCTGCAGGAGAAGGAAACGTGGCTGCACTTTCAGCAGTAAGATACCTGGATTCTTTAAAGAAATAGTTTACACATGCGGGAAGAGTCGTAATGGTCTCTTCCCCTTTTGTATGATATAATTTCCCCAGTCCCGGAGGTGATGATATGAGCTATGCGGATAAGGTCTTTGTGGAGATGTGCAAAGACATAATAGACAACGGATTCAGTACAGAAGGCGAAAAGGTGCGTCCCAAATGGGAGGATGGCACTTATGCCTATACATTAAAGCGCTTCGGAGTGGTAAACCGGTACGACCTTTCCAAGGAATTCCCGGCCATTACCCTTAGAAAGACGCCCATAAAATCCGCTACAGATGAGATGCTGTGGATATGGCAGAGGAAATCCAATAATATAAAGGACCTTAACAGCCATGTATGGGATGAATGGGCTGACCAGGAGGGCTCCATAGGAAAAGCCTACGGATATCAGATGTCTGTAAAGCATAAATACAAAGAGGGCATGATGGATCAGGTGGATCGCGTTATATACGATCTTAAGAACACTCCTTACAGCCGCCGCATCATGACTAATATGTATGTGCATGCTGATCTTTCGGAAATGCATCTTTACCCTTGCGCCTACAGTATGACATTCAACGTAACGAAGGACAGAGATTCGGATAAGCTAAGGCTTAATGCGATACTTAATCAAAGATCTCAGGATGTGCTTGCTGCCAACAACTGGAACGTGGTCCAGTACAGCGTGCTTGTCCATATGCTGGCTCAGGTATGCGATATGGTTCCGGGAGAATTGGTTCATGTTATAGCTGACTGCCATATTTACGACAGACATATAGATATAATCAAAGAGCTTATAGAAAGACCGCAGTATCCGGCTCCCAAGTTCAGCCTTAATCCTGACATAAAGAATTTTTATGATTTTACCACTGACGACATTTTTATCTCGGATTACCAGGCAGGGCCTCAGGTAAAGAACATACCCATAGCTGTTTAAGAAGGGAGATCATATGAATCTTATAGTAGCAGTCGATAAAAATTGGGCCATAGGAAATAAAGGAAAGCTCCTTAACAGCATACCCGAGGACATGAGATTCTTCAGGGAGACCACGACCGGAGGCACGGTCATCATGGGTCAGAAGACATACGAATCCTTTCCCGGACCGGCACCCTTAAGAGACAGGGTAAATATTATAATAAGTGATGATATGTCTTATAAGGTAGACGGCGCAACAGTGGTGCATTCCGTAGAGGATGCCCTTAAGGAAGCGGAGAAGTATGAAGATGAGAACACCTTTGTTATAGGCGGTGGCAGCATATATAAGGCCATGCTTCCCTATTGCAATATAGCCCATATTACCAAGATGGATCATGCATATGATGCTGACACCTGGATCCCGAATCTTGACGAGATGCCCGAGTGGAAGGTGGCAGCCGAGAGCGACCTTATGACATATTTCAATATACCGTACAAATTCGTGCTTTATGTAAGAGAAGGACATGAGGATAAAGCGAGAAAGATACTTAAGGAGCAATAACCGGTAATGGGAAGATTTTTATTTCCGGATGAGGAATATAAAAGTATATTCGATATAGATTTTAACGACTATTACAAAAGGGGCTTCAGGGGTATTGTTTTTGACATAGACAATACCCTTGTTTTCCATGATGCTCCTGCGGATCAGAAAGCCGCCGAGCTTATAAAAGATCTTAAGAGCACAGGCTTTTATGTGGTAGTCATATCCAATAATCATAAAATAAGAGTGGCATCCTTTGCAGAAGACCTTTCTGTTCCTTACTATTACAAAGCCGCTAAGCCAAGGTCGGGGAAATATCTGGAAGCATCATACGACTCCGGGATCGGAGCGGACAGCTTTATGGCTGTGGGAGATCAGATATTTACGGATATATGGGGTGCTAACAGAGCAGGCTTTTATTCCGTTCTTGTGGGCCAGCTGGGTAAAGATGAGCCCTTTAAGGTAAAGCTAAAAAGAAAACTGGAAAAGCCCATACTTTTCCTTTACAGACATTTAAGGAGGCGAAATGGCTAGAGATAATATGATCCTTACAGGCTTTATGGGAGCGGGAAAGAGCACGGTGGGGAGAAAGATGGCCCAGATGACCGGCAAATCCTTTTTGGATACGGATCTCCTTATAGAAGAAATGATGGGCATGAAGATCTCCGAGATCTTCGAAAAATTAGGCGAGGCGAAGTTCAGGGAAGCCGAGAAGAACATAATAAAAAAGCTTTACGATCATAATAATACGGTGTTTGCCACCGGAGGCGGAATGCCCCTTGATCCTGAAAACAGGGAAGCCTTAAAGAAAGCAGGGCATGTCATATTCCTGGATGTGCCTGAAGATATATTGGCAGAAAGGCTGGAGGGATGTAAGGACAGACCTCTTCTTGCAGGATATGATCTAAAGGAAAGGATAAGGGAGCTGCTTTCGATCAGAAGGCCTTTATATACGGAAGGAGCTCACGTAACTGTCGAAGTGGGTCCGGATGATCCGCAGAGTGTTGTCATGAAGATATTCCGAGCACTGGAAAAAGCAGGAAAATATTGACGATAAGCCCTTTTTAAGTTAATATTAATTGTCATATTTCGATAATATCAGGAGGGAAAGCAAATGATAGATGCAGGTAGTTTCAAAAACGGCCTTACAGTAGAGATCGAAGGAAATATTTATCAGATCATAGAGTTCCAGCATGTTAAGCCAGGCAAGGGAGCAGCCTTTGTCCGCACAAAGCTGCGCAACATCATAAACGGAGGCGTAGTTGAAAAGACCTTCAGACCTACGGAAAAATTCCCTCAGGCCAGAATAGAAAGAAAAGAGATGCAGTATCTTTACGGAGACAGCGGAGTTTATAACTTTATGGACATGGAAAGCTACGATCAGGTAGCTCTTAACGATGAACAGGTAGGAGATGCCCTTAAATTCGTTAAGGAAAACGAAATGGTCACCATGCTTTCCCACGACGGCAATATCTTCTCTGTTGAGCCTCCTTTCTTCGTAGAACTGGAGATCACGGAAACAGAGCCCGGCTTTAAGGGAAATACAGCTACCGGCGCAACAAAGCCTGCTATCGTAGAGACCGGTGCACAGGTTTCAGTTCCCCTCTTTGTTGAAATAGGAGACAAGATAAAGATCGACACAAGAACCGGCGAATATCTTTCAAGAGTATAAATATAATAATAAAAAATATGCTTCCCTTAAGGATTTGACCTTAAGGGAAGCTTTTTTATGCCCTATGAAGATTGTTTAATATATCCGTTTATTCGAACTACGAAATATTCTTCCTTAGGATCAAGGCCTATAGCTCTGAGGCTTTCGAAGGCCTTAACTACAAGCGGATCATTGAGATCTGTTCTCCATGCAGCATGCTGTTTATACATCATATTTATGATGGCGTCCATAACGGGACGTGCCTTTTCTACAGCGCTTATTCCCTGCCAGGGAGCGGAAGAGTGAGCAACCTTTCCGTAAACGTCTGCTACCAGCTCTACCTTTCCTCTCTGACCTACATTGAGGTTTCCGTCTGACTGCTCTCCGAGGATTACAAGATCAGGCTTGATGCCGTGCTCGGGAAGAGTATGCTCGCAGAGATACAGAGCACCCATGGACTCGGCTGTTTTTTCGCAAACAACACCGGTAAAGACAACGGTTCCTCCTTAAATAGTGCATAAAAGATCTATAATACCGTCTGGGCATACTTTACCGTATCCATGGCAGTTTTTGCGTATTTATCTGCTCCGATCTTTCCAGCATGCTCCTTTGTGAGGACAGCACCACCTACCACAATTTTACAAAGAGGGCAGTTAGATCTCAGTAACTTTATGGTGTCTTCCATGGCAGGAAGTGTAGTAGTCATAAGAGCACTGAGACCGACAAGCCTGATGTCTGATCTTCTAACAGCTTCCAGTATCTTTTCCGGAGGTACGTCCTTTCCCAGATCTACAACATTAAAGCCGTAGCTTTCCAATAGCACCTTGACTATATTTTTTCCGATATCGTGTATATCTCCGTGAACGGTAGCCACAAGGACAGTTTTATTAAGTGCAGGGTCTTTATGTGCCTTCTTTTCTATGGCAGCCTTAAGGACAGAAAAGGCTGATTCTGCAGCCTGAGCACTCATAAGAAGCTGAGGGAGATATAATGTTCCCTCTTCAAATCTTTGACCTACGAGATCAAGGGCGGGGATAAGCTTTTCTTCTATTACGGACATGGGATCAAAGCTTTTAAGCTCTTCTGATGCAGAAGCTGCGGCATCTGAAGAAAGACCATTGATAATTGCCTGGAACAGGTCATGGTGAGAAGACATTTCCCGGTTCTTGGTCTCTTTGGATTCAGCATATAAAGATGTGTAATTGTCACAATTCTTATCTTTTGATGTTAGGACCATAGACCCTCTGAAGGCATCCATCATAGTATCCGATAAAGGATCCATTATAGCAGCTGTAAGACCTGCGTTTAATGCCATGGATAAAAATGATGCATTTATAATATCTCTTCTGGGAAGGCCGAAGGATATGTTGGAGACTCCGAGGATCGTATTTACTGAGAGCCTCTCTCTTATTAACTTTATGGCATCAAGGGTAACGCGGGCATCCTGGCCTGCACTTACTGCCATGGTAAGAGGATCTATCAGGATATCGTATTTCTCTATGCCGTATTTTGCGGCTTCCTCCACTATCTTTTCTGCGATCGAAAAGCGGCCCTCTGCCGTGTCAGGTATGCCCTTTTCATCAAGAGTTAGTCCTACCACGGCGCCCCCGTATTTTTTAACAAGAGGAAATAACGTGTCCATGGATTTTTTGCTTCCTGTGACAGAATTTATAACAGGCTTTCCGTTGACCATCCTCATGGCGGCTTCAAGGACGGCAGGATCGGAGGAATCGATCTGAAGAGGACATGAAATCATGCCCTGAAGCTGATGGATTATATTTACCATTGCATCGGCTTCATCTATGCCGGGAAGCCCTGTATTTATATCAAGTATGTGAGCACCTGCATCCTGCTGTCTGATGCCTTCTTTAAGTATGCTTCCTACATCACCTGATCTTAAGGCTTCTTTAAGAAGCTTTTTCCCTGTGGGATTTATTCTTTCGCCTATGATAACGGGGCTGTCGGGGCCGATCTCCACCGCCTCCATTCCCGATGTTACGATGGTCTTTGTTATTACCTTTTTTACGGGAAGAGGAATATCCTTTATCTCTTCTATGAGACATTTTATATATCCGGGATCAGTGCCGCAGCACCCGCCCATAGCTGATGCGAAAGGTGCAAGATCCCTGCAGTATGAGGCAAATGCCTTTTCGTCCATATCATATTCGGCTTTTCCGCCCGGCAGTGCCCTGGGAAGTCCTGCATTGGGATTTATGATAAGCGGAAGAGAGCATGAATTATATAGCCTTTCTGCCGTTTTTATCATTTTATCGGGACCGAAGCTGCAGTTAAGTCCTGCTCCGTCTATGCCAAGACTTTGCAGAAGTGCTCCGACTGCTTCTATGGGGGCTCCCGTCAGCAGCTTACCCTTTTCGTCAGCTGCCACAGTTGCGATTACCGGTATTGATACGGCTTCCTTAGCTGCCAATACTGATGCCTTGAGCTCGTAGGCATCATTAATGGTCTCGATAAGAATAAGATCCGCGCCGGCTTCCTCGGCAGCCTTAGCCATTTCAAAGAATAAATCGTATGCATCATCAAAAGCCAGATCGCCTATGGGAGAAAGGAGCTTTCCCAGAGGGCCTATATCACCTGCTATAAAAGCTTTTTTGCCTGAAAGCTTAAGGGCGTTTTTTGCGCAGGAAACGCCTGCCTCATATACTTCTTTGACAGTCATGCCGAAGGGTTTTAACTTTAAGGCATTTGCTCCAAAGGTGGCAGTTGTTATAACATCGGCTCCGGCATCGATGTACGCCTTATGAATATCTGTTATTTTTTGGGGGCAATTCAGGACCATGCTTTCCGGAATACTGCCTTCAGGTATGTCTTTAGGGTCGATCATGGTTCCCATGCCGCCGTCGAAGATAAGTCTTTTTTCTTTTAAAGCATCAATTATGTTCATTTTACCTCCGGGGTCTTAAGACCTATATAAGCAGTAACAGAGATAGCAGGAGACAAAAGGTGAGTATCTGTCGTAAATAAACCTATATGCTTTGTTGCATTGGTCAGATTTATTATGTTCTGATTCCATGATATATCCAGATCGCCGTATCCCGGGCTGAACCTGGGACGGAAGGTACTTTCTTTAAAAACGCTTTTTTCCAGAGACTGGCAGATGGAATCCAGATAGCTCTCTATGGCTGCAGCTCCCGTGGCATGGAGTATGAGAGCATAGGCAGTATCTGAATATTGATATTTCCTTATGGCTGCATCAAGGTCAGAGCCCAGAGTTGCCGCAAGAAGGAGTATGTCGCTGCATCCCTTTAGGGTTTTAAGAAGATCCTTAGAGGGTATGGATATACCGTTGAAGGAGATAAGGTCATCTTCCGTGGTCAGGGGATATGACATATATACGTATCCCGGCCTCGAAAGCCTTGATATTTCATCCAGGGCTCGTTTAACGAGTTTCCTTGTATTATCATCAGGCGAAGTTCCTCTGAATCCCAGATATCTGTATATCTCAGGCCTTGATATATTTTTAAGATAGATCTCTTCAGGTGTTATCATATGTTTAATGCCGAATATATCTTCTGTGCTACAGAAGGCTTGTTCATTGTATAAAGGTGGATGCCTCTTATGCCGTTATCCATAAGATCCATTATCTGTTCTATGGCATAATCTGTCCCCGCATGGGACATGGAAACATTATCATCTGAGTATTTATCAAGTAATACGGCAAGCTTTCGCGGGACGGAAGCACCGGATAGTTTACAGGATCTTATTATCATCTTTGAATTAGTTACGGGCATGATGCCGCAAAGAACAGGGCAGTATACGGATGCTTTTTCGGCCCTGTCCAGAAATCTGTATAGGGAGCTGTTGTCAAAGAACATCTGGGTTATGAGAAAATCCACACCTCTTGCCGTTTTTTGTTTAAGGTGCTGCATGTCCTTTTCCAGACTGCCGCATTCTATATGACCTTCGGGGTAGCAGGCGGCCCCTACGGAAAAATTTCCGTTAAGATGGATGTCTTCTATAAGGTCGGCTGCATAAGTGTAATGTCCGGGATCGGGGAAATCCGATCCTTCAGGAATGTCGCCCCGTAAAGCAAGTATATTTTCTATATTTTTATTCCTGAAAGCATCAAGCCTGTCCTTTATCTCGCTTTTGGTGGAGGCAACACATGTCAGGTGGGCAAGGGCTGTTACATTATTGTCCTGAACGATCTCTGCCACCTCCAAGGTATTTTTGGAATTGCTTCCGCTGGCACCGTATGTAACGCTGATAAAATCGGGGCCGAGTCCCGCTATCTGTTCAACGGTCTCTATTATAGACGAGATAGGAGTTCCGGCTTTCGGAGGAAAAATCTCGTAAGATAGGTTTAGAGAATTCTTTTCAAGTATTTTTTTGATCTTCATGATGCATCTCTTTTCTCTGTGATTATTAAACATTTTATACTTTTTACCTGTGGTTGTCACGACAGCAGATCTTTGTAAAAGCATTTATTTTATAAAAAAAAGACCTCCCGAAAAGGGAGGTCTTTAATAAGCATTTTAAGAGAATTATTTCTTCCAAACGCCGGGTGTTCTCCAAGAGGTCTTGCCTTCAAGGGTATTGAGCCACATGTCAAGTCTTTCGTCAACAAGATAGTAACGAAGTCTTGCGGATTTGTCGTTATACCACTGATAATAATCGAAGTCAACGTTGGAGTTAACTGTCTGCTGAAGTGCCCAGTAGATCCACTTGATCTCGCAAGCCATTCTTGCAAGGTTAAGTTTAGCAAAAAGGGTCTCATCATAAACGCCGTTGTTGTAAACGATAACAGCATCTCTCATGATGTCGTCTGTAGCGAAAGGCTGAAGCCAAAGAGCAAGGTCGAAGATAGGATCGTTCATGGAAGCGTACTCGATATCGATAACCTTACCGTCTTTTGTCTCCTCGTTCCACATGAAGTTGTTGAACCAATAATCATTGTGGCAAGGCTTTGACTCAGAACCAGCAGCCTTGAAAGCTCTCTCGATTCTGTCCATCCAATAAAGCATTGTCTCATGCCAAGGAGGGATATAGTCAGCTTCTGTACATCTGGAGATCATGTCTCTGCACTGATCGAAGATAGACTCTTCTACAGGGAGAGTTGCGGGATAGTTGTTGAAGTCTCTGATAGCTGCAACAGCTGCCATACAGATCTCTCTGTTGAACATATCGCCGAGCTTTGTCGTACGATATCCGTCCATCCACTGGAATACTTCTACGCCTGTGTCAGGGAAATAGTAGAATACCTTAGCACCAACGCCTGCATCAGAAGCTATCTGGTTAGCTGCATGGCAATTGTCTCTGTCGATAAAGTCTGTGCCTGCTCCGGGGATCTTAAGGAAATAAGCTGTTCCGTCTACTGTAACTTTGTAGTTGGGGTTTGTGATACCACCAGCAACGGGCTCATAAGAGATCTCTTTTCCCTTCCAATCGTCGATACGAGCGATAGCCTCATCAATGTTGGTTGCGATTACGTTTGACATTAATAGTTCCTCCTTAAAAAGATATAATTAATTGAAACCAATTAATTTTAGAAATGATGATACTTAGTATCAATTTAACTGTAATTATAATCACAAATGTGAAAATTGACTATATATAATTTTTAATAATTAAAAATTTGTGCATTTTAACGAATTTTGTCTCTCAACGGTCCCTTAAAGTAAGGAAATCATTTATACACAAACAGTCAGATATGATAAAATCTTGTATATCTTATCGGAGCATCGAAAGGAGAATGTGGTATGAAAAAGTTTTTTGAAGACATGGCTGATGAGTGGGTCAGGATGATGACCGAAGCTATATCCACAAAACCATACTCCGAGCAGGAGAAGGGTGTTGCGGATATCATTCTCAGAGAACTGGAAAAAATGGGAGTAGAAGGCATAAGGGATGATGCAGGTAATGTGGTCGGCATCATAGAAGGAGAAGAAGGCGGACCTACTGTTCTTCTGGACGGACATATGGATGTGGTGCCGGAAGGAAATATAGATGCCTGGGGGGAATTCGATCCCTTCAAGCCTGTTGTAAAAGACGGAAGGCTTTACGGACGCGGAACGACGGATATGCTGCAGGGAGTTTTCTGCCAGCTGTTTGCCTTCAGAGAGATAAAGAGATATGTGGATAAAGGTAATTCTTTTAAGGGTAAGCTTGTATTTACTGCTGTAGTAAACGAGGAGCCCGCAGAAAGCATGGGAGCCATATTCCTTATGGACGAGACTCTTCCGAAGCTGGGTATAAAGCCTGATGTATGTTATCTTTCGGAGCCCACATGCGGAAATCTTTACATCGGACAGAGAGGGAAGGTAGAGCTGGTAGTTGACGTTTTCGGCAAGGTGGCTCATTCCTCTGCTCCATGGCAGGGCATAAGTGCCGTGGAAAAGGCCAGGCCGCTTATAGATGCCATAATGAATAATTTCTATAAGTCTCCCGTGACTCACGAAAAGCTGGGATTCTCCGCAATGACCATCACTGATATAGAAGTAAGTCCCGGAAGGATGTATTCCTGTGTGCCGGATCATTGCTCCATCACTATATACCGCAGATATGTTCCGCCCATGACTATCAAAGATACCATAAAGGAAATACAGGACTTTATCGATTACCAGTCAAAAGCAGACCCCGAGTTCAAGGCGGAGGTTCATCAGAGAATAAACACGAGAACAGGGTATACAGGACATGCCATGGAGGTCAAGAAACAGCACCCCGCATGGATAGACGATCCTGATAATCCTTATGTAAAAAGAAGCTTCGAGGTGCTTAGGTCCATAGGCCAGGATCCCGAGGAGTGTTACTTTATAGGAGGAACAGACGGCTCCATAACCTGCGGTGTCCATAATATCCCCACTATCATATATTCCTTCGGAGATCTGAATAAATCCCATAAGGCGCAGGAATCCTGCTGTATAGCAGACGAGATGATGGAGATAGAGGGCCATACGGCACTTATATGCGACTCTCTCGGCATAGATATTAATGCCATAGGCTGAGAGCGAAAGAGCAGACGTATATCTTAATTATCAAAGAAAAAGGACCCCTTTCCGTATTGGGAAAGGGGTCTTGTTTTATTCTCTGTTTCTGATTTTATTATCAGCCGATGGAATCGAAATCAAGGCCGAATATGTCGCAAAGGATAGCGGTATAGCCTTCGATCTCTTTCATTTCATCGTCGATCACACAGAACTCGCCGGGCTGGTGAGCCATGTTGCCGTCAGCCATAGAGTAGGAAACGGTAGGAATACCGTATTTGCCCATGGTGATGGAACCGTCGGTACCTGCCACGAAGCAGCCTTCCTTGGGATCCTGTCCGATCTTCCTAAGAGCATCAAAAGTCTTCTTAACATACTCGCAGGATGTGTCTGTAAGCCAAGCGGGATGCTGCTTAGCAACTTCCATAGCGTATCCTGTGTAGCCCGTTCTCGTGTTTATTCTCTGATGTACTTCTGCCTTGAAGTCAGGATCATTTGCGGAAAGGAAATCAAGGAAGTCCTGGATCTCCTGAATGGTCTCCTCGATGGTGGTGGGAAGTACATATCTTCTGTCCACGGTTATGGAGCAATGATCGGGAACGCAGGAATACATCCTTCCGGGAGTTACCTCGATATCTGTGATCGTCATGGCTGAGAAACCAAGTACATCATGAGTCATTCTCTTCTTGTACATGTTATTGATGATGGCATCCATAACGGGACGTGCCTTTTCTACAGCGCTGATTCCCTGCCAGGGAGCTGAAGAGTGCGCAACCTTGCCGTAAACATCTACAACGATCTCTACCTTTCCTCTCTGGGCGGTAAGCACATATCCGTTGGTGGGCTCGCCGAGGATAACGAAATCGGGCTTGATATTAAGCTCCTGAAGAGTTGTATCACAAAGATAAAGAGCACCCATGGACTCTGCAGGCTCTTCGTTTACAACAGCTGTAAATACGAGATTTCCTTTAAGCTTTGCGCCGTTGTCCACAAGCTTCTTGATCTCTCTGAATGCAAAGAAGGGGCACATAACACCCTGAAGCATATCAACCGTTCCTCTGCCGTAAAGCTTGCCGTCTCTTACAACAGGGGTAAAGGGCTCAAGATCAAGAGCATGCCATGCATCCATATTTCCTGCGGGAACAACATCCATATGACCGTTTGTCATGATGGTGGGACCGCCTTCTTCGCCTCTTAAAATACCTATAACATTACCGGCCTTATCTCTGTAATGCTCTACGCCTAATTCCTCGAAGCCTTCAACGAAAATATCGGCAACGCCTTTTTCCTGCTCCGAAAGGGGCATTGAGGAAATGGCTCTGGACATTTTTTCTACCCATTCGTCCTTGAACTGATTAAAATAATCCTTCATTTTATCTCTTCCTTTCTGTATATCCGGCCCGTGCCGAATATAATTATTTTGTTTTATACTGATTATAATATAACTGTATTCACGGGATTTGAAAAGGGGACCGGAAAACCATTTTTTGTGCCACATGCCAATAAAAATATTAAAAGTGCTATGATTTATAGCACTAAGGATTCAAAAAAGAGGGAGCTTACAAAAGCTCCCTGAATGCATTTAAACAACTGTATTTATTTAAGAAGATTGACTCCCAAAAGAGACAAAAGACCTATTATTATTCCTGCCAGAAGAACTCCGAGCATTACGGCCGCGGTTGATTTTTTAAAGTCCATATCAAGGATGGATGCGGCCAGTGTTCCTGTCCATGCACCGGTACCGGGGAGAGGTATGCCCACGAAGATTATAAGGGCAATATAAAGGCCGCGGCCGGCATTCTTCTTAAGCTTTTCTCCGCCGTTATGGCCCTTTTTAAGACACCACGAGAAGAATCTACCGATGTGTTTTTTGTCGGAGCCCCATACCAGAATCTTTCTTGCAAAAAGAAAAATAAAGGGTACAGGCAGCATGTTTCCTATTATGGAAACGATATATGCATTAAGGACCGGCAGAGCCGGATCTGCAACAAGGGTACCGTATGGGATGGCACCTCTTAGTTCTATAAGAGGCACCATACTTATCAGAAAGGTTAAAAAATAACTTAGGAACATATTATTTCTTCCGGTTTTTAAGATAATCGTATGTCTTCATCATTGCGAAGAGCAAAAAAGGGATAAAGAAGGTGGCAAAGATTGATGCCATAAGATATCTCATATTAAGCTCTTCTCCTGCAAGAGATACTATAAGGGTTATTACATATAAAGACACAAGGATGATTATGCCGACTATGGCGGCTACTCGTTTAAACATTCGGCCTCCGTTCAAGGGTGGACAGATAACTGTTGTGATACTCGTGATCGTATGTTACATCTTTTCCCAACCACTTGGGTTTTATAAAATCGTTGGCATCATCGGTGTTTTTGAATTCTACTTCGGCAAGACATAATCCGGATAGTTTTCCTTCGAATATGTCAAGCTCCACTGTGAGATCGTCGTAAATGGGGATGAGATACCGTTTTTTTCTGATGATGTTTCCGTCTGCCTTTTCAAGCAGATGGAGATAGGAGTCTTTTTTAAGGGGAAGGTCGTATTCCTCTCTTACCATGGAACCCTTTCCTTTGTAGGTAAGATAATACTCATCATCCTGCTTTCTGATGCGCACCACAGGGTCCGTTGACAGATATCCCTGTTCTATTTCGTGGTAGGGATAAGAAGTGTAGTCGAAGTCCCCCTCCTGAAATAAAAATTTTCTCTCGATTTCCATTTTCTTCACCTGCTTAAGATTTTTTAAAGGATATCACAAGATGGGTTTTACGGCAATATGAGCCGGTGATCGGGAGGGTGTATATATGTGAAAAAGCCTGTAAATATAGGCATTTCTCCTTTACATAAAAAGCCGGCTGTAATATAATACTGGAATAATGCGTTTATTCAGGAGGAGTTAAAACTATGAGCTCACAGGTAGAGAGACTTGAACATAATATGGTGAAGCTTACCATCACCGTTCCTGCCGAAGATTTCGAAAAGGCTTATGTTCAGACCTACAATAAAGAGAAGAACAAGATCAACATCCAGGGCTTCAGAAAAGGCCGTGCACCGCTGCAGCTGGTGGAAAAGATGTACGGACCTGAAATGTTCTACGAAGGCGCGGCAGATATCCTTATCTCAAAGGCATACGACGAAGCGCTCAAGGAACAGGATATAGATCCCGTTTCCAGACCGGTGGTGGATATTACACAGATAGAAAAGGGCAAAGATTTCATCTTTACTGCTGATTTTGCGGTCAAACCTCCCGTAGAGCTTCCGGAATACAAGGGAGTTGAGGTTACAAAGAAGACCATTAGAGTAACAGAGAAAGAGATCGACGAGGAAGTCAGCAAAGAGCAGGAGAAGAATTCCAGACTTGTCACAGTGGACAGGGCAGCAGAGGACGGAGATACTATAAATCTTGATTATGCAGGAACAGTGGACGGAGAAGCTTTCGAGGGCGGAACAGCCGAAAAGCAGACTTTGGTACTGGGCTCAGGTCAGTTCATCCCCGGATTCGAGGAGCAGCTTGTGGGAACAAAAGCAGGTGACGAGAAAGATGTAGTCGTTACTTTCCCCGAGAGCTATTTCGAAAAGAAATTATCCGGCAAGGAAGCTGTTTTTGCATGTAAGATAAACGAGGTACAGGTCAAAGAGATCCCTGAAGTAAACGACGAATTCGTTGGTGATGTATCAGAGTTCGAGACAGTTAAGGAATACAGGGATGATCTTAAAAAGAAGATAAAGGAAAGAAAAGAGAATCAGGACAAGCTCCGTAAGCAGGAAGAAGTAATGGATAAGCTTATAGAGGAAGCTGTTATAGATGTTCCCGAAGCCATGGTTGATTTCCGGGTGGATTCCATCATCAACGAGAGAGCTCAGAACCTTTCCTACAGCGGTATTACCATGGAACAGTATCTTCAGTACATGGGAACTAATATCGAATCCTTAAGAGAGAACACAAGGCCAGATGCTCTTAAGAACATTAAAGCATCACTAATCCTTGAGGCCATTGCAGAGAAGGAAGGCTTTGAGGCTTCTGAAGACGACATGAAGGAACAGTTCGAAAGACTGGGACAGGCATACGGACTTGAGGCTGAAAAGATAGAGGAATTCTTGAGCGAAGACCAGAAGGAAGCGATCAGAGAGCAGATCAAGACTGACAAGGCCCTTAATCTTATTGTTGACGAATGCAAGGCAACAAAGGCAGAGCCTAAGAAGGAAAAAGAAGATAAGGAAGCTCAGTCGGAAGAATAAGGAAGGACAGAGGTAATAATATGAGTTTAGTGCCCTATGTCATAGAGCAGACAAGCCGCGGGGAAAGATCCTACGATATATATTCCAGACTATTAAAGGACAGGATCATATTCCTCGGAGAAGAAATAAATGATGTTACTGCAAGTCTTGTAGTGTCTCAGCTCCTTTTTCTGGAGTCAGAGGATCCGGGCAAGGATATAAGCCTTTATATCAACAGCCCCGGAGGCTCCGTTACTGCGGGACTTGCCATATACGATACCATGAATTATATCAAGTGCGACGTTTCCACCATTTGTATGGGAATGGCAGCATCCATGGCAGCTATCCTTCTGTCAGGAGGAACAAAGGGCAAGAGATATGCTCTTCCCAATTCCATGATAATGATACATCAGCCCTCCGGCGGAGCTCAGGGACAGGCTACAGATATTAAGATAGTTGCAGATAATATCATTAAGACCAGGCAGAAGCTGAATGAGATCCTTTCAGAGAATACCGGAAAAGACCTTTCTCAGGTGGAACTCGATACGGAAAGAGATTTCTACATGAGCGCAGAGGATGCAAAGGAATACGGTCTTATAGATAGTGTTATAGTATCCAGACAGGGGTAATGGCAAATGGCTAGGAATCAGGATAACGATCTGTCAACGCTGAGATGCTCGTTTTGCGGTAAGCCTTTAAGTCAGGCAAGGGCATCATATAAAGGAAAAGACGCCATAATATGCGACGAATGCGTAAGCATATGCTCCGAGCTTTTGGAGGAGGAATTCTATTCCGGAAAGAAACAGGATGAGGGTATCAATCTCCTTACGCCTGTGGAAATAAGGGAATTCCTTGACGAATATGTAATAGGCCAGGACGAAGCTAAAAGAGTGCTTTCCGTTGCAGTGTATAATCATTACAAAAGAGTGCTCATGGGCGGCAGCATGGGAGATGTGGAGCTTCAGAAAAGCAACGTGCTCTTAATCGGACCCACCGGCTCAGGAAAGACTCTGCTGGCGCAGACTCTTGCAAGGCTTCTCAATGTGCCCTTTGCCATAGCTGATGCAACGACTCTTACAGAGGCAGGTTATGTGGGAGAAGATGTGGAAAATATCCTCCTTAAGCTGATCCAGGCTGCTGATTATGATTTGGAGAGGGCTGCACACGGCATCATCTATATAGATGAGATCGACAAGATAACCAAGAAATCCGAAAACGTTTCCATAACAAGAGATGTTTCAGGAGAAGGTGTTCAGCAGGCATTGCTTAAGATAATAGAAGGCACCGATGCATCGATCCCTCCTCAGGGCGGAAGAAAGCATCCGCAGCAGGAGCTTTTCCAGCTTAATACAACGAATATCCTATTTATCTGCGGCGGAGCCTTTGACGGCCTGGAGAAGATAATAGAAGACAGACTTGGGAAAAGGATAATAGGGTTTAACTCCGAAGAACCTGACATCAAGCATGATCAGAAGCTGGGTGAGATACTTAAGAATACAGAACCTCAGGATCTTATTAAATTCGGGCTTATACCCGAATTCGTAGGACGTCTGCCGGTAAATGTTTCTCTTGATCCCCTTGGGAAAGAAGATCTTGTGCGTATCCTTACAGAACCGAGAAATTCTCTCGTAAAGCAATATAAGAAGACCTTTGAAATGGACGGGGTGGAACTGGATTTCAGGGAAGATGCTCTTGAAGCAGTGGCACAAAAGGCCATGGAAAAGAATGTTGGTGCAAGAGGCTTAAGGTCCATTATGGAAAAGGCATTGCTTGATACCATGTTTGAGATACCTTCAAGACAGGATATAGTCTCCGTAACCTTTACAAAAGACTCTGTTTTAAATGGGGCAGAGCCCGTAATAGAGCTTGGAGAGAGGCAGAATAAAAACAGACGAAAAAGCAGAAAGGCTGATGCTGTATAGGAAACTTGCCATATGAAGATCAAATCTGTGGAGTTGGAACATGTTTGCGGTATTACCAGTAGACTTCCGGAAACAGACCTTATACAAGTAGCATTTTGCGGAAGATCTAATGTGGGGAAATCGTCTCTGATAAACGGCCTTATAAACAGAAAGCATCTGGCAAGAGTATCGGCTTCTCCCGGAAAGACCCAGACCATAAATTATTATAATGTTAACGGCCAGATACATTTTGTGGATCTCCCCGGATACGGATTTGCAAATGTGCCGCTTAAGGTAAAGGAAGAATGGGGAAAGATGATCGACAGATATTTAAGAACATCATCCCTTCTGAAAAAGCTTTTTATCCTGGTAGATATAAGACACGAACCGGGAGAGCTTGATAAGATGATGTATAAATGGGCTGAAGTGTACGGCCTTGACACCGTTGTTATCGCGACCAAATCCGATAAAATAAAAAGAAGCCAGGTCCAGAAGCATTTAAAAATGCAGAGGACCGGCCTCGGTCTTAAGGAAGGTATTCCTGTTATACCTTATTCTTCCCTGACAAAAGAGGGAAGAGAGGACATCATTGCTATTATAGAAGATCAGCTTAACAATTTATAAACAAGATCTGAATATACATCGGAACTTTTTTCACGCCATCCATCACATATGTGGATGGCTGTTTTTTCGTCATCCACATAAAGAGTGATCGCTGCAGCAGGTATGCCGTTATCAGTTAGGCTTAAGGAAACTTCATATTTCCCGCGGTCATTCTTTTTGTAATCCGATAACACTTCTGATCTGGTGCGGAGTTTTATTTTATTGTCCGCAAGATACTCGTCTATGTCGTTCTTGATATTTTCCGAAAGATCGTTTCCGAAATATGAAAGGGTCTCCATTCCGACCTGATCAATGGAATAATAAGTTGAATTTCTTACGGTCTTAGGTGTTATAAAACCGGAATTTGTAAGCTCTGTAATGGATTCCTGAAATGAAAAATAATTGCAGTAATCCCTTCCCATAAGGAATTCTGACATCTGAGATTCCGATAATTCGTAATCCACTTTATTAAGCATATACAGGATCATCATTTTATATACGGATAATCTGTCGGTCATAAATCTCCCTCCATGATCATTTATGATAACACATTACGGGATTTTTTTAAAATTCCCCATATATGTATATAAATATGCAAAAGGAAAGGGCCCGGATAAACGGACCCTTTCCAAATGCTAAAGATGTGGAGAGAATAAAAGATTATGATCAAACTACGCCCTGAGCGATCATAGCATCTGCAACTTTTTTGAAGCCTGCGATATTTGCTCCGGCTACGAAATCGTTTTCAACACCGAATTCCTTGGCGGCCTCGTCGATGGAGTGGAAGATATTTACCATGATGCCGTTGAGCTTGGAATCCACCTCGTCGAAGGTCCAGCTGTAACGCTGGCTGTTCTGGCTCATTTCCAGAGCGGAGGTAGCTACGCCGCCTGCATTTGCTGCCTTTCCGGGAAGGAATATAACACCGTTTTCCTGAAGGTATGCAGTAGCATCAAATGTTGTAGGCATGTTGGCTCCTTCTGCCACAATGGAACATCCGTTGGCAACAAGGGCTTTTGCATCATCAAGAGAAAGCTCGTTCTGCGTAGCGCAGGGAAGTGCGATATCTGTCTTGATGCTCCATACACCTTTGCCTTCGTGATATTCGCTGTCGGGACGATATTTTGCATATTCAGTCAATCTTGCACGATCGACTTCCTTGATCTGCTTAAGGGCCTTAAGGTCGATGCCGTCCTTGTCGTATACCCATCCGTTGGAATCGGAACAGGTTACTACCTTTGCACCGAGCTGAGTTGCTTTTTGAGCAGCATATATAGCTACATTTCCGGCGCCTGATACAGAAACGGTCTTTCCTTCCAGACTGTCCCCTCTTGATTTAAGGTATTCCTGAACTATATAAACAAGGCCGTATCCCGTTGCCTCTGTTCTTGCAAGTGATCCGCCGTATGTAAGGCCCTTTCCTGTAAGGACGCCTTCGTAAAGACCGGTTATCCTCTTGTACTGGCCGTACATAAATCCGATCTCCCTTCCGCCTACACCGATATCTCCGGCAGGAACATCCGTATCCGCACCGATATATTTATAAAGCTCTGTAATAAAGCTCTGGCAGAACCGCATTACTTCGTTATCGGATTTACCCTTGGGATCGAAATCCGATCCGCCCTTGCCGCCTCCTATGGGAAGACCCGTAAGAGAGTTTTTGAAGATCTGCTCAAAGCCCAGGAATTTAATGATGCTTAAGTTTACGGAAGGATGGAATCTTATGCCTCCTTTGTAGGGACCGATGGCAGAATTAAACTGGACTCTGTAGCCTCTGTTTACCTGAATATTTCCGTTATCGTCTATCCAGGGGACTCTGAATTGGATGATCCTTTCAGGCTCCACTATTCTTTCCAGAAGAGAAACCTTCTGATATTTGGGGTCTGAATCAACAACTGTCTTTAATGAAGAGAGTACCTCTGTTGCAGCCTGGATAAATTCCGGCTGGTTGGGATCCTTTTCTTTGATGCGCTCGATAACGCTTTCTGCGTATGACATAATACAACCTCCCTTATTATGAATATGAAAAAATAAAAACTTGCATAGATGAGGCTTATTTTTTCTTTTTGCATTTTTAATTCTAGGTTAAAAACATTAGAAATACAACATTTTTATAGTAGAGTATATAAAAAGATACAATATTGGACCCGCTTAAAAATGAAGATATCAAAAAAGTATTATTCATAAATAATAAATCTTTTGATTTTGCGGCATAACAGGCATATAATATGCATATCATTTCAAATTTCTTTTAAAATCCCCACAACAATTAAAGACAGGAGTAATTGATGGCAAACAAGTATGACTCTCTCAAGATCAAGGATCTGAGGGAAATCGTTAAAGCGCAGGGTATCAAAAATACTTCATCCATGCGAAAGGCTGAGCTTACAGCTATACTTTTAAGGCTGGAAGAAGAGCAGAAGCAAAAAAAGGCGGAAGATGAACAAGAGCCGAAAAAGGCAGAAGGCAGACAGAAGCCAAAGAAGGCAGAAAAGGATACCGGAAAAGCTGAAAAGAAAATAAACGTATCCCGTAAGAAAGCCGCTGTTAAAGAAACGGAAAATAATGAAGAAATAAAAGCGCAGGAATCATCGGAAACGGAGACTGCAGAGGATGCGGCAGCATCTTCAGAAGAGGCGGCATATTCTGAAGCTTCCGATCCAGTGGAGATATCCTCTTCGCAGGCTGAAGAAAACCAGGAAGACAGGGCAAAGGATCAGAAACAGGAGCAAAAGTCTTCTCTGGACAGCGGAATTAAGGGAAGCGGCATACTGGAAGTTATGCCTGATGGCTTCGGCTTTATCAGGAGCGCCAATTATATGCCTGGTGACAGTGATATATATGTATCACCCACTCAAATCAGGAAATTCAAGCTTAATACAGGGGATATAGTCGAAGGCAATATAAAGATCAAACAGGGAAACGAAAAGTTTTCGGCGCTGCTTTATATAACATCAGTTAATGGCCTAGATCCCTCCGAAGCCGCAAAAAGACCTCATTTTGACGATATGGTACCGATCTTCCCCGACAGCAGGATAGATCTGGAGATGCCCGGAGCAGCCATAGGTATGAGGGTGATCAATCTGATTTCACCTATCGGCAAGGGTCAGAGAGGAATGATCGTCTCTCCTCCCAAAACAGGCAAGACTACGCTCATAAAGCAGATAGCAAGATCCATACACAATAATTATCCTGATCTTAATATGATAATCCTCCTTATAGACGAAAGACCGGAGGAAGTAACGGATATTAAGGAATATATTGAGGGGGACAATGTTGAAGTTATTTATTCTACATTCGACGAGGCCCCTGAGCATCATAAAAGAGTATCCGAAATGGTACTTGAAAGAGCCAAAAGACTGGTAGAGCACAGAAAAGATGTTGTGATACTTCTGGATTCCATAACCAGGATGGCAAGGGCCTATAATCTTACCGTAGCTCCCAGCGGCAGGACCTTATCGGGAGGACTTGACCCTGCTGCTCTTTATATGCCTAAAAAATTCTTCGGGGCTGCCAGGAATATGAGAGAAGGAGGAAGCCTTACTGTCCTTGCAACGGCCCTTGTGGATACGGGCAGCAAAATGGATGATGTGGTATTCGAGGAATTCAAGGGTACGGGAAACATGGAGCTTGTACTGGACAGAAGACTTTCCGAAAAAAGGATCTTCCCTGCCATAGATATTGCAAAATCCGGCACAAGAAGAGAGGATCTGCTTCTTTCCAGAGACGAGTTAAGCGCCGCTTATGTAATAAGAAAGACCATAAGTTCCATGAGGACAGAAGAAGCTTCGGAATATGTTCTGGAGCTGTTTAAGAGGACGAAGGACAACGATACTCTCCTTGAAATAATAAAAAGAAAGAAATCACAATAGTTAAGCGTCAAATTATATGATATATTGTAGAAAAATTTCTTGTGTAAGCATAATGGTTATGTTATAATCCATAATTGTTGAAAAATTGGTGAGGTGATAAACATGCAAGAGGCAATTCAACCTAAGTATTATCAGGCTAAGGTTTCATGCAACTGCGGTAATGAATTCGTGACAGGCTCAACAAAACCTGAGATCCACGTTGAAATATGTTCAAAGTGCCATCCTTTCTACACAGGACAGCAGAAAGCAACTGCAGCTCGTGGACGTATCGAGAAGTTCAATCGTAAGTATGGCATTAAGGCTGAGTGATAATAATATTGATCAAGCGGATATTTTATTTGTATCCGGAAAAACAGAAATTGTTTTAGTGGCATAGTCATTGGAGACTATGCCATTTTTTTGCATACGGAAATATTTTCCCCGAAAAAGATCACCGCAGGGCTTAGAGCATGATTGCAGAGAAAAAGGGCACTTTGTCATTTGATAACAGCTTATACAAAAGTTGCAAGCATTATCATATAAGACAAAGTGCCTTTATTTTAATGATCTTCAGTTATTTATATAAGGATCATTCGTATGTGCCGTCAAAATCAAGACCCATTTGGTCGAAGATTATCTTTGTGTAGCCTTCGATCTCTTTGATCTCGTCTGCTATTATGCAGTACTCTCCGGGCTGATGACACATGGGCGGAAGCTGGAAGGAGTACGAGATTGTAGGTATGTTGTAAACACCCATGGTTATACTTCCGTCTGTTCCTCCCACAAAATAGCCCTCCTTGGGTTCCTGGCCGATGGCTCTTAAGGACTCGAAGGTCTTCTGAATGAAGGGGCTGTCTATGGGTGAGATCCATGCAGGATGCTGCTTTGCCACTTCCATGGCAAGACCTGTGTATCCTGTACGGACATTCATCCTCTGATGTACTTCAGCTTTAAAGTCAGGATCATTGGAAGCCAGGAAATCAAGGAAATCCTGGATCTCATCTATGGTATCCTGGATAGTCGTAGGAAGAACGTATCTTCTGTCCACGGTGATGGAGCAATGGTCAGGAACACAGGAATACATACGGCCGGGGGAAACCTCGACATCCGTGATCGTCATGGCTGAGAATCCCAGCTTGTCGTGGGTAACACCCTTCTTGTACATATTGTTGATGATGGCATCCATAACGGGACGTGCTTTTTCTACAGCGCTTATTCCCTGCCAGGGAGCGGAAGAGTGTGCAACCTTTCCGTAAACATCAACCACCAGCTCTACTTTTCCTCTCTGGCCCACATAAACATCTCCGAAGGTGGGCTCAGCAAGCATTACATAATCAGGCTTGATATCATGAGCGGGAAGTGTATTCTCGCAAAGATAGATCGCGCCCATGGATTCTGCAGGCTCTTCGTTGACAACTGCGGTAAATACCAATGTTCCGGAGAGCTTTGCTCCGTTGTCTACAGCCTTCTTAACCTCTTTAAAAGCGAAGAACTGGCTCATGGTACCGCTGAGCATGTCTGATGTGCCTCTGCCGTAAAGCTTTCCGTCCTTAACTACAGGTACGAAAGGAGAGAATCCCAGTGCGTCCCATGCGTCCTGGTTTCCGCCGGGAACAACATCGATATGACCGTTTGTCATGATCGTAGGGCCGGGTTCTGTTCCTCTTATGATGCCGATAACATTACCTGCTTCATCTCTGTAATGCTCTGCGCCTATCTCCTCAAGAGCATTCATGAGAAGGTCGGCAACACCTTTTTCTTCCTCTGAAAGGGGCTTTGATTCAATGGCTTTTTTCATCATGTCGACCCATGACCCTTCAAGGGTCTCAAAATACTTTTTCATAATGCCTTCCTCCTGACAAAAACAGCGTGGCAGTTTGCCACGCTGTTTTCTGTAACTTAATGATTAATGATAATTCAAATATTAAATTAATATTCGAACTTTCTGGGCTGCTCTTTCCAAACGCCGGGCTTTCTCCAAGTAGCTGCGCCTTCCATCTTGTTAAGCCACATCTCAAGTCTCTGATCAAGGAAGTAATAACGAAGTCTGGAAGCTTTGTCGTTGTACCAAGCATAGAAGTCGAATCCAACATCAGAGTTAACTGACTGCTGAAGAGCCCACCACATCCACTTCATCTCAAGGACTACTCTTGCAAGGTTGGCCTTTGCGAACAGCATCTCATCATACTCGCCATAGTTGTATTCTTTAACCATATCAACCATCTGAGCATCTGTAGCGAACATCATGCCCCAGGAAGCAAGGTCGAATACGGGATCGTTCATTGAACCATACTCAAGGTCGATGATCATACCCTTGCCGGTTGCATCGTCATACATGAAGTTAGCATACCAATAATCGTTGTGGCAAGGCTTAAGCTCCATACCCTGGGTCTTGAAAGCTGCTTCGATTCTGTCAAGATAGTAGTTCATGGTCTTCTGCCAAGGAGGCATGTACTCACACTCTACACATCTGTCCTGCATATCTCTTGCCTGCTCGAAAACTGACTGAACGAGGGGCATCTGAGCGCCTTCAAGATTTGCAAAATCTCTGATAGCTCTGATAGCTGCCATTGAGATCTCTGATGAGTAGGAATCTGTAACGTTGGTAGTACGATATGATCCAAGCCAGTCAAATACTTCTACGCCTGTATCCGGGAAATAGTAGAATACCTTTGCACCAACGCCTGCATCTGAAGCGATCTGGTTAGCTGCATGGCAGTTGTCTCTGTCGATGAAGTCTGTTCCTGCTCCGGGAACCTTAAGGAAGTACTCCTTATCATCTACGAACACATGATAATTGGGGTTTGTGATACCCTGAGCGATTCTTTCGTATCTGATCTCTTTTCCCTTCCAATCGTCGATACGAGCAATGGCTTCATCAATGTTGGTTGCGATAACGTTTGACATTTTGTTTCCTCCTTTTGTTTGTTACAAACATTTTTCTTATGGGACTCCATAAAATTAATTAATTCTAACACACGAAAATTGTACTGTAAAGAGTACGCAAATAGTATTTTAATACCATTATTTTTGTTCGGAAAAGTATATGAAGTGCGCTTTTTCATGGGGTTCGAAAGAAGTAAAAAGGGGAATGCGGGTTAATATTAAGTATTTTTAAAAATCGTGTTTTTTATATGCCGGATATGAAAGAGAGATACAGTAGGAAAAGTAGTAAAAAAAATAACACCCCTATGGCATATTATGATAATATACATATAGCACTTTAAAGAATCTTAGTAACCGGAGAGTTGATTATGAAGGTCGTTCCCAATAACTGGTTTATCTACAACAGTATGATATTTAAACTGTATTCCATGGATGATCTTTACGAAATGAGAGAAAAGATCATGGAGCTTTTTAATACCATAGTTCCGTATGATTCCGCCATATCATTTATCTCAAAAAACGGCAGGGATCTGGAAGACCCCATGATATACGGGTTCAGGAACGTGAGAGCAAAGAAAAAAAGCCAGATCCTGGATATAACGGATTACAGGAGATGGTATTATATAGCAGCCAAAAATAAAGCCTTCAGGGTATCATATCTTTTTGATGACGGCATGCGTCTCCATGATCAATACTATATGCAGGGGATACTGCCCAAGGAGTCCATGTATTCTCTTCATGCCTCCATGTCTTACAATAATATCTTCGTAGGCGGCATCTCCATTTACAGGAATGAGGACAAAGGCGATTTCACCGACGAGGAAGAGCTTTTTATGGACTGCCTTAAGTCCCATCTCGCCCTTAAGCTTTATAAGGAGTTTCATGGGAAGGATCTTACTGGTATCGGCAGCAAAAAGATAAATGTTAAATTTGAGGATATAATCAAGATAAAATATGATCTTACCAATCGTGAGACAGAAGTCCTTTTCCATATGACCAAGGGACTGGCCAATTCGGATATCAGTGACAAGCTTGTTATAAGCGAAAACACTTTAAAAAAATACATCACAAAGATCTATGCGAAAACAAAGGTTAAGAACAGAAGGGAACTTATAAACCTCATAGCAGGCGAAGAGGATATGGATATATGAAATATGCTAATATCGGAGGTCAGGCCGTTATGGAGGGTATCATGATGCGATATGAAGATACCTATTCCGTGGCAGTGCGCACCCCCGAACACAAGATAGAAAAAAAGGTGGAGAAGAGAGAAAGGCTCACAAAAAAGCTTAAGGTCTCCGGAATACCGATAGTAAGAGGGGTTGTTTCTTTTATAGATTCTCTGATTCTTGGAATGAAGACCATTACATGGTCTGCCGACTATCTTAATGATGGCGGAGAAACAAAGGAAGAAAAGCCGGGAAAACTCCTGATGGGCTTTACTGTTTTTCTTTCAGTATTGCTTGCTGTGGGTATTTTCATAGCGCTTCCGCTGTTCTTGGCGCATCTCCTTTCCGGAGTGATCGAAAACAGGCTCCTGCTCTCGGTCTTGGAGGGACTTATAAGAGTAGGCATATTTCTTCTTTACATCATACTCATATCAAATCTAAGCGATATAAAAAGAGTATTCCAGTATCACGGGGCAGAGCATAAGACCATAACATGCGTGGAGAAGGGACTTGAACTTACTCCCGAAAATGCTGCAAGATGCACAAGATTTCACAGAAGATGCGGAACAAGCTTCCTGTTTCTTGTGGTCATCATATCCGTTGTGGCATTTATGTTTATACAGGTAGATAATATCGCTCTTAAGATAATCATCCGTCTGCTCCTTATTCCCGTGCTTGCCGGACTTTCCTACGAGCTGATCCAATGGACCGGCAGACATGAGAATGTATGCACCATTATATTAAGCAGCCCGGGACTTCTGCTCCAGAGACTTACCACAAAGGAACCCGATATGGAAATGCTGGAGGTTGCCATAGAAGCCATAGAAGCAGTATATGATTGGAGAGGCTTCCAAAAGGAGGCGGGACTAGTAAAAAATGATGCTGTATGAACTGCTGAATGAGGGTAAGAGAAGGCTTTCCAAGGCACATGTCCCGGACCCCGGAACAGACAGCATTCTTCTTATGGAGCATGCTCTGAAAAAAGACAGAGCCTTTATATATTCGAATATGGATATGATCCCGGATAAGGCTTTTGAGACGGATTATATGGAGCTTATCGGAAGAAGAGAAAAAAGAGAACCGCTTCAGTATATAATCGGACATGTGGATTTTATGGGATATACCATAAATGTAGACAGAAGAGTACTTATACCCAGATTTGATACGGAATGGGTCGTAAACGGAGCCCTTGATCTTATTAAAGACGGATACAGTGTCCTTGATATGTGCACCGGGTCCGGCTGTATAATAATAGCTATTTTCGGTTCAAGAAGACTTAAGAGAGCCGTTGGTTCCGATATATCAAAGGATGCACTTGATGTTGCAAAAGACAATGCATCGGCAAACGGGATAAATGACATCGAGTGGATAGAAAGCGACCTTTTTTCCCATATAACAGGAAAATTTGATCTTATAATCTCAAATCCGCCATATATTACCCGTAAGGAGATGGGAAATCTCCAGAAAGAGGTGGAGGAAGAGCCTTACGGAGCTCTTTTCGGAGGCACGGACGGGCTGGATTATTACAGGAGGATAATAAAGGATGCCGGCGGCCATTTGAAAAAAAGCGGATATCTGGCACTTGAAACAGGCTCCTCACAAAGGGAGGATGTTTCATGCATGTTAAGGGAAAACGGATTCGAGATCGTTTCTTATATAAACGATCTTGCCGGGCTTGACAGAGGCATAATAGGAAGATTATCGGAGGAATAAGATAAATGTTTGAAAAACTTGATGATGTCCTGATCAGATTCGATCAGATAGCCGAAGAGCTGAACGATCCGGATATAGCAAAAGATCAGGACAGATACAGAAAGCTGATGAAGGAACAGAACGATATGCTTCCTTTAAGGGATAAATATCTGGAATATAAATCGATCATCAGAGGCATTGATGAGAGCATGGATATCATCGAGCAGGAAAATGACAGCGACCTTAAGGAACTGGCCAAAGAGGAGCTGGAAGATCTTAAGGAAAAGAAGGAAGAGGCAGAGGAGGCCATTAAGATACTTCTTATCCCCAAGGACCCCATGGATGACAAGAATGTAGTCGTTGAGATCAGGGGAGGTGCTGGAGGAGACGAGGCAGCTCTTTTTGCCGCAGATCTTTACAGGATGTATTTAAAATATGCCGAAAAATACAGATGGAAAGTTTCCACCACAAGTGCATCCGAGAACGGTCTTGGAGGCTTCAAGGAAGTTGTTTTTATGATAGGCGGAAACGGAGTATATTCCAGACTTAAATACGAAAGCGGAGTGCACAGGGTACAGAGGGTGCCTGAAACGGAATCCGGAGGAAGGATCCATACATCTACAGCCACTGTTGCTATAATGCCGGAAGCTGAGGATGTTGATGTGCAGCTGGATATGAATGACATAAGGATCGATGTCTTCAGGGCTTCAGGGAACGGCGGCCAATGCGTAAATACTACGGATTCGGCTGTGCGTATAACCCATATACCCACGGGTATAGTTGTTTCCTGTCAGGATGAAAAGTCTCAGATCAAAAATAAGGATAAGGGCCTTAGGGTCCTTCGGGCAAGGCTTCTTGACCTGGAAAGAGAAAAGAAGCATAAGGAAGAGGCAGACCTTCGTTTAAGTCAGGTAGGTACAGGAGACAGATCGGAAAAGATAAGGACATACAATTTCCCTCAGGGAAGATGTACGGATCACAGAATAAAATATACGTCATACAGACTGCTTGATATCATGAACGGAGATCTGGACGATGTGATAGACAAGCTCATAACTGCTGATCAGGCAGAAAAACTTTCGAAAATAACAGATTAAAAATGGATCATAAAGGGAGGGGATGAACATGAAAAAGAAAACAGTTGTCCTCTTCCTTTTCTTTACCTTTCTGCCCTTTTTTCTGACGAATCCGTATATAAGGTCCAGAATAGTGATGACTGTATATTCCCGTATTATGGAGAGGGACAGCCTTAACGGAGAAGGTATAAAAATCAGCCTGAAAAACGGATTTGAACAGGATGACGGTTGGTATCCAAAGGTCCTTACATTTAATGATGATGAGGGCTTTTCCCGGTTTTTGGGAGAGGATGCCAGGCTTACGGTGCTTTATAATTTTCCGGCATTTGATAATAGAGGGATAAGATCGGATCTTTTCGATGAGAAAAGCCCCTATTATTCTTCCTTTTACGGAGCTTATCTGGTAAGAACAAAAGATCCCTTCGGTCTAAAGGATGGGAAGATGGACCCGATGGATGTAATAAAAGTGCCTGAGTATGATCTTTTCAGGCTGGTATTAAGGGATTTCGGCATTAAAAGAGAGGACGAGGTATTTTCTTTTAGTCTTAAGGATATAATAGGGGATCAAAGTATCTCGGGTATTTCGGGATGGACAAGGATGGAAGGCACACTTACGGTCAACGGCTGCGCGCACAAGAGATCCTCGGCCCTTTCCTATCTGCAGTACGGACTGCCTGACAGAGAGTGCAGCAGCCCATTTGAACCTGCGGACTTAAGTGGTATAATTTACGGGCGGTATTTCAGTGAGGCGGATGTCTCTGTTTTTCTGTATGCCATCACTAACGGTGAAGAGCTTCTGAACAGATGTGATAAGGAACTGCTCAGAGAGGCACATATAGATTTTGACTGAAAGGAGCATTTTTTAGGATGATATCTTCTTACACAAAGGAACTGGTTGAAAAAAGTTCAGAGATTAGAAAGATGTTCGAGGAAGGAAAGAAACTTGCAGAGAAGATCGGCAAGGAGAATGTATTCGATTTTTCTCTGGGGAATCCTTCTGTTGCGCCTCCTGCAAAGGTGGGGGAGGCCATCAAAGATATAATAGATAAAGAGGCTCCCGGCTTTGTACACGGGTATATGGCCAATGCAGGTCATCCTCAGGTAAGGGAAGCTATTGCAGATGATCTGAATAAGAGATTCGGTACGGATTTTGATGGGACTGACCTTATTATGACGGTGGGAGCAGCTGGAGGTCTTAACATCATGATGAGGACTCTCCTTGATCCCGGTGATGAGGTGATAGTATTTGCTCCCTTCTTTGGAGAATACAGGAATTATATAAGAAACTTCGGCGGAAATATCGTGGTTGTGCCTGCTGATTTTGAAGATCTTAAGCTGAATCTGAAAGCCCTGCCTGATCTTATATCCGAAAAAACAAAAGCCGTTATAATCAATAATCCCAATAATCCCAGCGGCGTAGTATACGGAGAAGAGGAGATAAAGGAGCTCGGAAGCATTCTTTCTTCTGCTGAAGAGAGGATAGGTCATCCTATATATGTTATATCCGACGAGCCCTACAGAGAGCTTGTATATGACGGGGTAACAGTGCCCTTCGTTACAAAATGCATTAAGAATTCCATCGTTGCATATTCATATTCCAAATCCCTTTCCCTTCCGGGAGAGAGGATAGGCTATGTGGCCATACCGAAGCAGATCGATGATCATGATGCAGTTAGAGACGGTGCCATAGCAGCAAACAGAGTGCTGGGCTTTGTAAACGCTCCTTCACTTATGCAGCTGGCCATACAGGAATGTATAGGAGAAAAAACGGATGTGGAGGCCTATGACAGAAACAGGAAGTTATTATATAACGGACTGGTTGATATAGGTTTCGAATGCATCAAGCCTCAGGGCGCATTTTATATCCTTCTTAAATCCCCGGATAAAGATGAAAAGGTATTTACGGAAACAGCAAAGAACCACGGTATACTTACTGTTGCAGGAACATCCTTCGGCTGCCCCGGATTTGTAAGGATAGCATATTGTGTTTCAGAGGACACCATAAGAAGAGCCCTTCCCGGTTTTAAGGAAGTGGCCCTGGAATTGGGAGTAAAAAAAGACTGACCTGATGAAAAAGATCTCTGTCAGAAAACTCGTGGAATTTATATTAAGGCATGGTGATGTGGAAAGCGGCAAAGGTGCCGTTATGGACGCAAAGGCCATGGAAAAGGGCGCCCAGGCCCATAGGAAGCTCCAAAGAGAAGGAGGAGCTTTTTATGCGGCAGAGGTGCCTCTTAAGTATATATATAAAACCGATTCCGGGATGGAGATACAGGTGGAGGGCCGGGCAGACGGAATAATAACCCTGGAGGATGAAAAGGATAACGGGGATAAGGCTGCAAGCTATATCATAGACGAGATAAAAGGCACATATGCAAATGTGCTCAATATTGAAGAACCTGATCCTCTTCATTTGGCTCAGGCATACTGCTATGCATTTATATGGTCAACGGAGCATGAGCTTGAGGAGATCACCGTAAGGATAACCTATATAAACCTTGAAGAGCATGACACAAAGAGATTTAATCAGATTAAGACTCTTAAATGGCTTCAGGACTGGTTCGGGAATCTTATGGAGGAATACGGAAAGTGGCTCAAGTGGCAGGAGGAATGGAAGACAAGCAGAAATGATTCTATTTCTCTTCTGGAATTCCCGTATGATTACAGGAAGGGACAGAGAAAATTCGTCGCAGCCGTATATCATGCCGTTAAAGAGGGGAAAAAGCTCTTTGCCCAGGCGCCTACTGGAACGGGTAAGACCATAGCCACCATATTCCCGTCAATAAAAGCCATGGGAGAGGACATGGCGGAAAAGATCTTTTATCTTACAGCAAAAAATCTTACGGCGACCGTTGCGGTAAAGACTCTTGAAGATCTTCGAAGAAATGGTCTTTGCCTTAAAAGCATAAGCTTAACATCGAAGGAAAAGATATGCTTCCTTGACAAGCCCGAGTGTTCTCCCCTTATCTGCCCATATGCAAAGGGTCATTATGACAGGATAAACGAGGCGCTCTTTACCTTGATAAACAAAGAGGAAGTCATTGATAAGGATGTTTTGCAGGTTTATGCGGAAGAATTCAAGGTATGCCCTTTTGAGCTTCAGCTGGATGCTTCCGAATGGCTGGATCTTGTAATAGGCGATTATAATTATTTATTCGACCCCAATGTTTCCCTGAAAAGGTTCTTTTCCGAATCAAAAAAAGATTATATCTTTCTTGTGGATGAGGCTCATAATCTGGTGGACAGAGGAAGGAACATGTACAGCAGGAGCATCATCCAGTCCCATTACCGGGAGCTTAAAAAGCTTTTATCGATAATAAGTCCCGAAACAGCAAGGATACTTAATGCCGTTAATAAGGAGTTCCTTTCCCTCAAGAGCACGGATGGCATAAAGATACTACCGGGCACCGGAGGGCTTCAGATACTTTTTCTCCGACTCCTTCCGAAACTTGATGAATTGTTAAAAACAGAAGGTCCGGGAGAGAGACGGGATAAGATAATGGAAGTGTACTTCGAAAGCTGGAACTTCCTAAACGCCATGGAAGTTATGGATGAAAGGTATATGGTTTACACGGAACCTATCGGCACAAGAGATAACAAGATAAAGATACTCTGCGTTGATCCTTCGGGGGATCTGTCAGACAGGACGGATATCGGAAGATCGGGTATTTTCTTTTCAGCCACCCTTCTGCCTGTGGATTATTATAAAAAGCTTTTAAGCTCGTCTGCTGAAAAGGACCTTGATATGTATGTGGATTCACCTTTTTCAGCCGATAACAGATGTATACTTGTGGCAGATGATGTATCAAGCAGATATTCCAAAAGGAACAACAGCGAATACCGCAGGATAGCGGCCTATATCAACAGCATAATAAGAGCCAGGACAGGTAATTATATGGCATTCTTCCCCTCCTATGCCTTTATGCAGAATGTATTTGACATATTTACGGAAGAATATTCCTCTTTGGCAGGATCCGGCATAAATGTTATCATCCAGGATAACAATATGACGGAAGAGGACAGACGAGTATTTCTTTCCAATTTTAAAGAGGGGTCTTATGATGCCACTCTCGGATTCTGCGTCCTCGGAGGAGTTTTTTCCGAAGGTATAGATCTTCTGGGGGACAGGCTTATAGGAGTTATGATAGTGGGTACGGGCATACCTCAGATAAGTACGGAAACAGACCTTATAAGAGACTGGTTTGACAAGGAGAATGTCTCAGGCTTTGACTACGCCTATAAAATACCGGGCATGAACAAGGTGCTGCAGGCCGGGGGAAGGGTAATAAGAACGGCAGAGGACAAAGGCATAATAGCTCTTCTGGATGAGAGATTTCTCGGCAGCGATTACAAAAGCCTTTTTCCAAGGGAATGGACGGAAAGGATAAGGGTCTCGGGAGACACTGTAAAGGAGAAGTCGGAGGATTTTTGGAATAAGGAGAGATAGATTGAAGGACGGAACAAGGGTAATGGACGGCACCGGGGTAAGCAGGGCCCTTGCCAGGATAACCCATGAGATTATCGAAAGGAATAACGGCGTTGACGATATTTGCCTTTTAGGCATAAAAAGGCGTGGCATCAGCCTTGCCGAAGCCCTTGCTTCAAACATCAAAAAGTTTGAAGGTAAAGAGGTACCCTTAGGGACCATAGATATTACAAGGCACAGGGATGATATATCAAAGACAGCCAAGGAAGAGCTTAAGGACGGATGCCATATCCCCTTCGACATCACAGGAAAAACTGTGGTGATGGTTGATGATGTTCTTTTTACGGGGAGAACTGCCAGAGCGGCAATGGAGGCGGTATTTGCCTATGGAAGACCCAGGAAGATCCAGTTTGCAGTCCTGGTGGACAGGGGGCACAGAGAGCTTCCTATAAGAGCTGATTATGTAGGCAAGAATATGCCCACATCCCTCAACGAAATGGTCAAGGTAAAGGTAGATGCCTTTGACCGCGAGACAGGAGTATATATAGGGACAAAAGAATAGGATTATATAAAAAACATTTTTTATATCACATTGAAATAAAAGATTTACGATGATATAATCTTTACAGATCTTTAAGGCGATACAGAGATATCGGCAAGGCACAGGACTTCCGTTTTCGGAGGTCGGGTTTTATTTTACACTCTGCCTTAGGACAGAGTTTTTTTATTCGGAGAGAATAATGTCAGGAGCATTCGTTTCAACAGCATCAAAGGGAGGATTTGCCTCTCCTGCAGGACTCGTTACCTTAGGGGTTTGGGTCTACAAGGGATGCCCCTGCAGAATATACAGGAATATTGCAGGCAAAAATACCCGGCTTTCAGTACAGACATACTGAAAAGTCGGGTTTTTTCGTGTAAAAACAGGACAAGAAGGAGAGTTAAAGAATGAAAAAAGTAGCCATCATTATGGGGAGCGATTCCGATCTTCCCGTGGCAAAGAAAGCAGCGGATACCTTGAGAGAACTGGACATCCCTTTTGAAGTACATGTTTTCTCTGCCCACAGAACGCCGGAAGAAGCCAGAGAAATGGCTCTTTCTGCAAGAGATAAGGGCTTCGGAGCCATAATAGCATTTGCGGGGATGGCAGCTCATCTTGCAGGTGCCATTGCGGCAAATACGACACTTCCCGTTATAGGAGTTCCGTGTAAATCGGCGGCACTTGACGGAATGGATGCTCTTCTTTCAACTGTTATGATGCCTCCCGGAGTTCCTGTTGCTACCGTAGGCATTGACGGCGGAGCCAATGCCGCACTTTTGGCAGCAGAGATACTTTCCGTTTCGGATGATGCCATATGCGAAAAGCTTACCGAAAAGAGAAAGAAAGACAGGGAGAAAGTCCTTTCAAAGGACGCAGATATAGAAACAAGGATTTAACCGGAGGTATATATGGGCGGATTTTTCGGCATAACGTCTAAGAAGGAATGTTTGGAGGATGTTTTTTTCGGGGTAGATTATCATTCTCATCTGGGAACAAGGCGAGGGGGACTGGCAGCATATGATGCTGTAAAAGGCCTTCAGAGAGAGATACATAATATAGAGAATTCTCCATTCAGGACCAAATTTGAAAAGGTCTTCGAGGAGATGCATGGTACTTCTGCAGTGGGAGTTATCAGCGATACTGATCCCGAGCCTCTGCTTATAAGATCTTCATTCGGCAGCTATGCCATTTGTTTTGTCGGAGTTATCAATAATGCAGATAAGCTTATCGAAGATTATCTGAATAAAAATAAAGGTCATTTTGATGCCATGACATCCGGGAAGGTCAATTCCGTGGAGCTTGTAGCATCACTTATAAATCTTAAGGAAAGCATAGAGGAAGGGATCACATATGTTCAGGATGTTGTAGACGGAACTGTGTCCCTCCTAATACTTCAGGAGGACGGTGCTCTTATAGCCGCAAGGGACAAGATCGGCATCCTTCCCATACAGGTCGCAAAGAATGATGACGGCTATGCAGTTTCTTTCGAATCCTATCCGTTTTTCAAGCTGGGATATGAAAAATGCATGGAGCTTGGACCGGGGCAGGTAATAAGGATCACTCCTGACGGAATAGAAGAGCTGGTGCCTGCAGGAGAAAAAATGAAGATATGCTCCTTCCTGTGGAGCTATTACGGATATCCCACATCCTCATATGAGGGCGTTAATGTTGAGGAAATGAGATACAAAAACGGTGAGATAATGGCGGAGAACGACAGGAAGAACGGCTTTGACAATCATATAGACGCCGTATCTGCAGTTCCTGATTCCGGGATACCCCATGCCATAGGATATGCCAGAGGTTCATCAAACCATTACTGCAGGGCTCTTATAAAATATACGCCCACATGGGCAAGAAGCTTTATGCCTACGGTGCAATCCGCAAGGGACAGGATCGCCAAGATGAAGCAGATACCCATTAAGGAGCTTGTGGAAGGCCGTGACATGCTTTTTGTGGATGACTCCATAGTAAGGGGAACGCAGATCAGAGAGACCGTGGAGCAGTTATATCAGCTGGGAGTAAGATCGATACATATGAGATCTGCATGTCCTCCCATTATGTATAAATGCAAATATCTTAATTTTTCAAATGAAAAAAGCGAGATGGAACTTATTGCCAGAAAGGCCATCATGGCTCTTGAGGGAGAAGAGGGACTTAAATATATAAGCGAATATGCAGACGGCTCTACGGAAAGAGGAAAAAACCTGAGAGATTTTATATCCGAGCACTTTAATTTTTCATCACTGGAGTTCCAGACTCTTGACGGTATCGTAAAAGCCATAGGACTTCCCAAATGCAAGCTTTGCACATATTGCTGGGACGGAGAGGAGTAAGGATGAGTACAGATTCTAGATCTTACAGCTATAAGGAAGCAGGAGTTGATATAACAGCAGGTTATAAGGCTGTTGAACTTATGAAGGAGCACATAAAGAGAACGGAAACACCCGGCGTCTTCGGCGGTATAGGCGGATTCGGCGGACTTTTCAAGCTGGATCTCACGGATATAAAAAAGCCTGTGCTCGTAAGCGGTACAGACGGTGTCGGGACCAAGCTCAGGATCGCTGCTTTA
>CADBUJ010000007.1 GCA_902797845.1 uncultured Eubacteriales bacterium
CCAGAGATCCCATCCAATGGAATTTTGCTCCTGTATGATAAAGGGGAGGAATGCAAAGGAAAGTATCATCCCTTCCTGTGGAATGATGCTTCTGTTCCATCTCCGCTGCCTGCGTAAGGCTCTGATGCTTATGAAGGATAGCCTTCGGAAAGCCTGTGGTTCCCGATGAAAAATAGATAGCTCCGTAATCCTCGTCACTTATCTTAACGCCGGGACTTACACTGGGGCAGTCTGCCACCAGCTCTCTGTAGCTTTCCGCAAACCTGGGGCAATTATCTCCCACATATATAAGAAGCCTTCCGTTTGAGAGCCTTTCTGCATTTTCCTCGATTCGTCCTATAAATTCCGGACCGAAAACGATAATATCCACCTCTGCCAGTTCTGCACAATAAAGGATCTCTTCGGCATCATAGCGGAAGTTAAAGGGTACCGCTATGGCTCCGGCCTTTAAAACTCCGAAATATATGGGAAGCCATTCCAAACAGTTATACATGATGATGGCTACTTTATCCCCTTTGTTTATGCCTCTCTTAATAAGAAGATTGGCAAAACGGTTGGCCTTTTCATCGAATACCTCCCATGTTATGTCTCTCCTGTAAGGCTCTGAAACAGAGGATTCTATAAGATCGTATTCCTTCCAAGTGATCCTTCTGGTATCTGCTTCCTCGGGGTTAAGCTCCACCAGTGCCACTTCATCCGGATATAGCTTTGCATTTCTTTCAAGGTAATCTGTAACTGGCATGATTTCTTCTCCTATGATCTGTTTGGTATTACTGTTATATGCCTGAACACTTTCGCGCATAAACGCGTTGGTGTATTAACTTGTTAAATTTACCACCTGGTATTTTGTTTGTCAATAAAAATAAAGGGGAAGGGTACTCCCTTCCCCTAAAACCTTATATTTTCCTGCATTTCTACAGTCCCAGGAGCGCTTTTGCATTATCTCCCAGTATCTTCTTTTTCTCCAAAAACGAAAGGGGCATGTCCTTAATCAGCTCGATGGACTCCTTCTGACTGCTCCAAGGGCTGTCTGTTCCGAATAGTATCCTTTCGGGGCCGGTCTTTTTGATCCATCTGCAGAAGGCTTCCTTTTCCATAAAATCGCATTCGGGATCTCTGGGCTTTTCCTTAAGGTACGCAGGCTTTACTGCAAAGGCGGTATCTATGTAAACATCATATTCGGTAAATACCGAGAAACCTTTTCCCCACTGTCCCCACGATCCCATATGTGCAAGGATCATCTTCTTTGGCTTTACTTCCTTTAATACGGGTATTATGTGCTCAGTGGCCGAATTCTCCATGCCCGGATAGGAAATATCACGGCCCGAATGAGTCATTATGATAAGATCCATATCGTTTGCGCATGCTATTATCCTTTTCATTTCCGGATCATCAAAGAAACAGCCCTGGAATATGGGATGCACCTTTATCCCTTTAAACCCTTTTTCTTTAAGATCTTTTATTATCCTGTCCTTATCCTCATTTTGAGGATGCAGTGTACCAAAGGACATTATTCCTGTCTCTTCAAAGTGCTGATTTACATCATATGCAATGGCATTTATGTTTTCCGTCTGGGATGGCTTTGTTGCTATGGGAAGCACCACTGCACCGTCGACCCCCGAACTCTTTACTGATCTCAGCAGGCCATCATATGTACCGTCTGTAAAAGGATGGAGCAGGCCATCGTTTGACAGGCCCTTAAGGGCCTTTTCAGCAACATTATCAGGAAATGTATGTGTGTGTATATCTATGATCATTCGATCTTTTTCTCTTTCTTATTCTGAAAATACTTGATTACCAGGAGAGTTCCTATGAGCCCTGCAGCCCCTACTGCCAGACCCAGGTACAACATATTGGTGATGCCTGCAACAAAATATGCCACAAAGCTCACAACAGCCACCGTAATACCATATGTCAGCTGTGTGCTCACATGATTTATATGCTTACATCCGGCTCCTGTGGAACTCAGGATAGTGGTATCGGATATGGGCGACAGATGATCTCCGCAGACAGAACCGCCCAGTACGGCAGCAGTGGTTACAACCATCATGGTGCTCATGGCTGATCCCGAGAAAACAGCTATCTCTATGGGGATAAGTATCATAAATGTTCCCCAGCTGGTACCTGTTGCAAAGGAAAGGATGATAGATGTTACAAAAAATACCATGGGCATCAGCATAAGAGGTATGGAATACTCCTCCACTATTCCGGCAACAAATGCTCCTGCATTAAGATAATCTGAACTGGTTATTCCTCCTATGGTCCATGCAAGGCAAAGAAGCAGCATAGCCGGTGCCATATATCTGAAGCCCTCTACAAGAGCATCCAGATATTCCTTAAAGGAAAATATCTTTCTGGGAACATACATGATAAGAAGGAGTACATCTGCCAGGAAATTGCCCATGCAGCATGAAAGGATGGCATCACAGTTGGCGAAAGCCTCCACTATGCTCCTGCCTTCAAATATACCGCCCGTATAAGCCATAAAAAAGACTACGGAAGCTATAAGAAAGACTATGGGGATTATAAGATCCAGAACTCTTGCTTTTCCTCTCTCTCTGCCATTTGACATAAGAGGCTCAGGAGCCTGATCCGTAACTGTATCATACACATATGTGCCGGCCTCTGCCGAAGCTTCGTATTTCTTCATCTTGCCGAAATCCATTTTCAGCATTATAAGCATAAATACCATAAGAAGCGTCAAAATAGCATAAAAGTTAGCCGGTATGGTCCTCAGGAAAAGCTGAAAGCCGTCTATATCGGAATCCTGGGGAAGGGAGGATGTTACACCTGCTGCCCAGCTGGATATGGGAGCGATTATACATATGGGTGCAGCTGTGGAATCTATGATATAAGCCAGCTTTTCCCTTGATATCTTCATCCTGTCTGTAAGGGGTCTCATTACAGTACCTACTGTCAGGCAGTTGAAGTAATCATCCACAAAGATTATGCCCCCAAGAAATAATGTTGAAAGCTGTGCAAGTCTTTTGGATTTTATCTTTCTCTGCGCCCAGATACCGTATTGCTGTGCCGCCCCGGAATGGGTGATAAGATATATGAACATACCCAGTAATACGGCAAAAATAAGATTTCCGAAATTACCTGTAACATTCTCCGTAAGGACCTTGAAAAAGGTTTCCAGAGAATCCAGAGGTGAAAAATTACAATATAAAAGGACTCCTGCGATAATGCCTATTATAAGGGAAAGATTGACTTCTTTTGTTATTATTCCCAGAGCTATGGCAATAATGGCAGGTACTAAAGCCCAAAAAGTTCCAATTGTCTCCATGATGATTCCTCCTAACGAATGGAGATATAATACCACAAAGGTAGTTTTTATTCCATTTAGAAATCAACGGCCTTTAAAGACATTATCCGCACAAAAAGAAAATGCCCCTTTGGCCGGAGCCAAAGGGGCATATCTTCTGCACTCATCATCAACCTTCTATTGCTATGTATTTTTCCTGAGGTACTTCTTTCTTTGCTTCCTTCTTAGGTACTGTAAGTGTCAATACACCGTTTTCATATTTTGCCTTGATATCATCTTCTGTTAAATCTTCGCCAACATAGAAGCTTCTCTTCATGGAGCCTGAATATCTTTCTTTTCTGATCACTCTGCCTGTTTCCTTATCCTTCTCTTCCTTTTCTGAATTCTTAACAGCGCTGATCGTAAGTACGCCTTCCGTAAGCTTGAGCTGGATATCATCTTTGGTAAATCCCGGAAGCTCCACATCAACTGTAAAGGCGTCATCAGATTCCTTGACATCTGTTTTCATGATCTGATTCTCATTTTTATTAAATCCTGATCCTCTCTTACCGAAGAACTGCTCGTCAAAATTGTTGAACCAGTCATCCATAAGGTTCTCTCCGAAAATACTAGGTACATATAACATAGGTTTGTCCTCCTTTGATCATTATCTTAACTTGTGATCTTATTATAACACTCTTATTAGCCATGTCAAGTGTTGAGTGCTAATATTAATGTGAAAAAACTGTGAAGCTTTTACACTCCACAGTTCCTTATGTTCATATAAAAACTATATTTAAGCCTTTTTTACATCTCAGCTGTCAAGAAGCATCCTGTCGTTATTAAGAGCCCTTCCGGCCTCTTCCTTAAAGGCTCTCAGGAGATCCTCCACAGTCATCTTCTCTCTTTTTTCTCCTGATATATCAAGGATTATCCTTCCCCTGTCCATCATTATAGTCCTGTTTCCCAGATCAAGGGCCGACTGCATGTTATGAGTTACCATAAGACATGTAAGACCGTTTTCCTTTACTATGGACTCCGTAAGATGAATCACCTTCTCCGCCGCCTTCGGATCAAGGGCAGCCGTATGCTCGTCAAGAAGAAGTATCTTGGGAGGATTGATTGTTGCCATCATAAGTGTCAGAGCCTGTCTCTGTCCTCCCGAAAGCAGTCCCACCGGCTGAGTAAGCCTGTCCTCAAGCCCCATATCAAGAGGCTTTAATGCCGCTCTGAACCTTTCCCTGTCGCTGTGAGAGAGTCTCGAAAGCCATCCTCCGTGTCCTGCGGCAAGAGCCATATTTTCTTCTATAGTCATCCCCGGCGCCGTTCCCAGCATGGGGTCCTGAAAAAGTCTTCCTATGTCCCTTGCCCTTTTATGCGAAGGAACCATGGTTATATCTTTACCGTCGAGGAATATACTGCCTCTGTCCGTGTAGAAGCTTCCCGAAACAGCATTTAGTAAAGTGGATTTTCCGGCTCCGTTTGCACCTATTATGGTAATAAAGTCTCCGGGCGCTACCTGGAGGGAAAGGTCATCTATGGCCAGCTTCTCGTTTACCGAGCCCGGATTGAAGGTCTTGGAAATATTAAAGATCTTAAGCATCTCCCTTACCTCCTTTATCCTCAGGTTCCGTTACTGCCTGACCCTTTCTGTGGGCAAACTGCCTTCTTAATTCCGGCAGCCTGTTTTTAAAGTAAGGTCCTGCTATGGCTATTATCACTATTATTGCCGAAACAAGCTTAAGCATGTATGCCGGCAGGTTGAAACGAAGGGCCACCGTATATACAAGCCTGAATGCAAGAGCTCCCACGACTGCACCAACGGCTCTTTTGAGTATGGAACCCTTGCCCATAAAAGCTCTTCCTATAAGAAGTGATGCCAGAGAGATGGTAACTATGCCCTGTCCTATGTCTATATTTACGGATTTCTGGGCCTGTGCCAGAAGGCATCCCGAAAGACCCGTGATCGCATTTGAGATGCAAAGGCCCACAATAGTGGTAAATACCGGGTTTATGGATGATGCCTTTACCATATCAGGATTATCTCCCGTAGCCCTTATGGCAAGTCCCAGCCTTGTCTTAAGGAATACCACGAGAAAAATAACAACTGCTGCAACGGCAATAAGACCGATGATCAGCTTCCCCTGCCCGCTTAAGAATGTTCCGGAAAGAGCATCCTTCATCTTTGTAAAGACGGTTTCCGTCTTATTCATGTTCAGCAGGGAAGAATTTCCCATTACCGCTATATTTATGGAGTAGAGGCCGGTATTGACTATAATACCTGCCAGAAGAGAATTTATCCCCATCTTTGTCTGAAGAAAAGCCGTAACAAGTCCCGACAGCATGCCCGCCCCCATGGCGGCTGCAATAGAAAGATAGGGATGTCCTGAAATAGCTACCACAGCCCCGACGGATGCTCCAAGGGTGAAGCATCCGTCAGTTGACAGGTCGCATATATTAAGCATCGTGTAGCTCAGAAATAGAGCCAGCACCGTAAGGCCGCTGATAAGTCCCAGTTCAAAGGCTGTTTGCAACAGCGATACTATATCCATTTATCGATCCTTCCAAATCTAAATAATAATTCCTTTTATTACTCGAAGCTTTCTGCTGTGGTTATGGACTGAACCTGAGTGCAAAGAGGTGCCAGAAGTTCAGCTATCTCGTCATAGGAAAGTCCGAGCTTCTCACATGTTTCAGTGTTGATGGTGGCTGTTCCGTTGTCAAAGGTCTTAACCTTGCATTCTGCAGGATCCACACCGTTAATAAGGACATCTGCTATAACATTGGCTGTTTCCCTGCCCAGATTTGCGTAATCAACACCGTATCCGAGGAAAGCGCCGTTAAGAGCAAAGGAATCTGCTCCTGCATAATGAGGGATTCCTGCTGCAGCCAGATCCTCATATATGGAAAGCTCTGCTGTCATTATGGTATTGTCCGAAGGTGTAAATATGGCATCCACTCCGTCTGCGATGGCTGCGCCGGCTGCGAGAATAACCTCATCCACATTTGTGCCTGTATATTCTTTGTAAGAAACATTCTTGTTATCCAGATATTCCTTAGCTGCGGCAATGGCTGCTGTTGAAGCATCCTGTCCCACATCGTAAAGGAGTCCTATGCTGTCTACCTCAGGGTCTGCAGTAAATATAAGATCCATTATGGCAACCGTATCAAGGGCATCAGATCTACCTGTTATGTTTCCTCCGGGCACTTCCATGGATTCCACTATACCGGCTCCTACGGGATCGGAAACTGCTGCAAAAACAACGGGTGTCTGAGATTCTTCCGTGGCTCCCTGCATAGCCATGGCTACAGGTGTTGCAACGGCAACCATAAGATCCACTTTGTCTGCCTCAAAATTAGCTATGATCTGATTAAGCACATTTGCATCTGCGTTGCAGTTATCGTAGCTTACATTAATGGTTACGCCTTCCTCTTCTTCGATCTCTTTGAGACGGCTTTCGATATTGTCCACGATCTGATTAAGGGACGCATCATCCACATAGTTGCAGATGCCTATGGAGAATTCTTTAGCTGAATCCCCTCCCTGGCTTTCTTCGGAGCCGTTTCCGGAAGAGCATGCTGTAAGGCCCATGGCCAGCACGGAAATTAGTGTAGCTGCAATAATACGTTTTTTCATTTTCTTTTCCTCCTTATTCGTGCTGTTCGGGATCCAATAAAAAAATCCCGTCACAGCAAAGTTAAATTTGCTGGGACAGGATAACAATTCCTGCGGTGCCACCCGGCTTGGTACATCGTACCCACTCATGCGTACCATCATACGCCGACCTTTCTTTACGGAGGGTCAGTTCCGTCTCCCCTACTCGGACATTTCCTTTCAGTTCGCCCTCAGAAGTCCATTCAACCGGTTCCGTCTGCTGCTTTACAGCACCAGCAGCTCTCTTTGAGACTTTCCCGGCATACTACTCTTCCTCACAGGTTTAGGGTGATTTTAATAATAACCCGAATGTTTGTCAAGAGATTTATTTAAATCAATTCATGATCATATTTCACGGGTTCTCTCTTTGTGAGGACCTTCCGCCTCACCTTTACAAAATAATATATTAAAAAAGCAATGCTTGTGATGCCCCAGGAAAGAGGATAGCTTACAAGCACAGACTCCATCACATGCCATCTCGGAAGGATAAAGCCCAGCCATGCCATACGAAGGCCGCATACGCCTATTATGGTCATAAATGTAGGCGGTATGGAATCTCCTATACCTATGAGCACACAGGAGAATAGCTCTATGGTTATAAACAGGAAATAACTGGGAAACATGAATCTGCAAACGTCTACCGCTATCCTTATCACCTCCGCATCCTCCGTGAACATCCTTAATAATGTGGGTGTAAAAGGTGTAAGAAGATTATAAAGAATGGTCGCTGCTATCATCATGAGACAGGCTTCTCTGGTGCCTTTTTTGATCCTTTCATATTTGCCTGCGCCGTAATTCTGACCTATAAAGGTCGTAAGTGATGTTCCCAGAGAATTGATGACCATCCAGTAAAGAAGGTCTATCTTGGCATAGGCGGCCCATGCGGCCACTGAATCGGTGCCAAGCTCGTTGATGCCAACCTGAATAAAAATATTCGACAAAGAATACATTATGGACCTGATACCGGAAGGTATACCTATGTACAGGATACTTTTTATAAATCCGGGATACAGGCGTATCTTTGACAATATAAGCCTTTCAGGGCCAGTCTTCCTCATAAGTATGACTATAAGGATTACAGCCGAAACAGTCTGGGCGATGATGGTCGCAAATGCCGCGCCGGCCACATTCCATTCGAAATATTTTACAAAAAGTATATCCAGAACGATATTTATGATGCAGCTTATTATAAGCACCAGAGTAGGTGTTCTCGAATCTCCTATGGCTCTTAATATTCCGGAGGCCATATTGAAGACCATTAGAGATATGCTTCCGAGAGAATAGATAGTAAGATACTGCCTTGAAAGGTCAAGTATCTCGGGGGGCGTCTTCATGATCTCAAGAAAATTCGGTGCAACAAACAGGCAGAGAACCGTTACCACCGCCCCGCCTATTAAGGCAATGGCCATGGCTGTATGGACGGATTTTGCCACCCCGTCCTCATCCTTTGCTCCGTATCTTTGGGATATAATGACAGAAGATCCTGAAGAAAGCCCTATAAAAAAGCCTATGATAAGATTTATAAGGATAAGTGCGGAACCTCCGACAGCAGAAAGAGCCAGCTTTCCCGCATACTGTCCCACCACAACGGCATCCACGGTGCTGTAAAGGGTCTCAAAAAATGTGCCTATTAAAAGGGGATAGAAAAAAAGAAGCAGCTGCTTCCAGATCACACCTTCCGTTATGGCATTCGATCTTATGTTTTTGCTCTTTTCCATGATACCTTTCCCCTTAAAAACCAACAGAGCATATCTTAACAGATATATCCTTAGGATTCAACAAAGTATCTTCTATAAATATCCGTAAGGAATATGTTGCTTTTGTATGGTTCTTACGGCACAAAAAAAGAAGGCGGAAGTATCCGCCTTCTCCTGATAATCAAATACATATAGCCCTATCAGGCAGCTCCCACATTACGTGTAGCAATAACGTTTACACCTGTTCCTGCAACGTTCTCTATTACCACATCTCCTATAGCCACAGGAGCCTTGACTACTGCTTTATTAATAGCCTCCATGCATTCGTTGATCTTTGCCTTGGGGATATTTGAAGCTGTCTTGACCGAAACTCTGACCTTCTCCCCATCCTCTACAAAAACAGTTGAAGTAACTGTTCTCTCAGGATTTGATACTTCTTTCCTGGCATATGTATCTCCGATCGGGCATGAATTGCCTGAAACAGACAGAACCTCTTTTCCTTCCAGCTCCACGGTGACCTGACATCCCATGGGGCATCCGATACAGGTAATATCTACTTTTTCCATTATTATCCCCTCCGTCAGTCTTTCTCTATCCTGATAGTAATGGTCTTAAGATCAGGATATTCTGCAAGCTTCTTCTTTTGAAGGATTATCTGCTCCATTTCTCCGGGCGCCATTATCCTCTTCTTGTTATGCATGATCCTTTCGTCATCATAGTAGACGCTTACATAAGATTCCTTAAATACGTCTGCCACTCTGAAGCGAACCGTAAGAAGATCGGGCATCCTGTCCACATCAACAGTAGTGGGAACAGTATATCTGGCGCCTTCCGTAGCCACAAGATCGATGACTTTACCGGAGCTTTCCTTTATGTCTCCCCTTACAAATGATGCTGCACTTGCGCCAGCTCTTTCAGCCTCTTCGGAAACGTAATCCACAAGATCATGAACATGAAGAACATTGCCGCAGGCGAAAATACCGGGAACATTCGTCTCCAGAGATTCGTTTACAACAGGTCCTGATGTTATAGGGCTGAGTTCCACGCCCGCACTCTTTGAAAGCTCGTTTTCGGGAATAAGACCTACGGAAAGGAGAAGTGTATCGCATGTATATCTGATCTCCGTTCCGGGAACAGGCTTTCCGTTCTCTACTTTTGCAATAGTAACGGCTTCCACTCTTTCCTTGCCCTCAATATTAACTACAGTATGGGAAAGCTTAAGAGGTATACCGAAATCATCCAGACACTGGACTATATTTCTCTTAAGTCCGCCGGAATAAGGCATAAGCTCTGCTACGACCTTTACCTTTGCTCCCTCAAGTGTCATCCTTCTTGCCATAATAAGACCGATATCTCCGGAACCGAGAATTACGACTTCCCGTCCGGGCATATAGCCTTCCATATTTACAAGTCTTTGAGCAGTACCTGCGCTATAAATGCCTGCAGGCCTGAAGCCGGGAATGTTAAGGGCTCCTCTGGGCCTTTCCCTGCATCCCATGGCAAGGATCACGGCACCTGCCTGATACATAACCATTCCTTCCTGTTTGTTCATGGCTGTTACGATACGGTCCTCCGTAATATCCATGACCATGGTCTCAAGTTTGTATTCGATCTTCTCATCCAGTACCTGCTCTATATATCTGTATGCGTATTCTGGTCCTGTAAGCTCCTCTTTGAAGGTATGCAGACCGAATCCGTTATGGATACACTGGTTAAGGATACCTCCCAGCTCCGTATCCCTTTCCAGGATGAGTATGCTCTCGATACCGCTTTTTCTTGCGGAGATAGCTGCCGCCAGTCCTGCAGGACCGCCGCCTACTATAACTATGTCATAGTATGTCATGCTTCCACCTCCTTTGTTCTGCCTACGATAAGCTTGGAGTTTCCACCGCTCTTTGTAAGTTCTTCATAAGGTATTCCAAGCTCTCTGTTAAGGATCTCCATAACTCTGGGTGAGCAGAAGCCTGCCTGACATCTTCCCATGCCGGCTCTCGTACGCCTTTTAACCCCATCAAGGGATCTGGCTCCGAGAGGTCTTCTTATGGCATCCAGGATCTCTCCTTCCGATACGGACTCGCATCTGCAGATGATCTTACCGTAGCTGGGATCCTTCTTTATAAGCTCGTTCCTTTCCTCAACAGACAAGGATGTGGGATCAAGGATACCCTTCCTTGTTTTCTTAAAGTTTTCCTTTTCTTTAAGGGACATCTTTTCCTTCAACAGGCCTCCCACATACTCCCCGATGGCAGGGCAGGATGTAAGACCCGGAGATTCTATACCGGCACAATCTATAAAGCCCGGTGCATCCTCCGGCTCTCCAAGCACGAATTCGTGGGCATCCTCGTGGGCACGAAGGCCGGCAAAGGATGTTATTACCTTACGCATGGGCAGATTCTTTACGTGATCATTTGCCTTTGCTATAAGATCGTCTATACCGGCTGCCGTGGTATTTGTTCCTTCTTTGTCCTCTATATCCACAGCCGTAGGTCCGACGATAAGATTCCCGTGTATAGTAGGTGATACCAGCACGCCCTTACCCAGCTTTGTAGGTTGAGGGAAGATCGTACAGCTTACAAGATCGCCTACTTCCTTATCCAGGAGACAATAATCTCCTCTTCTTGGAGTTATATGTATCTTCTTTTCAGATACCATGTTATGGAATACATCAGAATAAAGACCTGCTGCATTAACCACATATTTTGTATCAAAATCGCCCTTTTTAGTGGAAACGACCCATCCCTCTCCTTTTCTGGAAAGGCCGGTCACTTCTGTATCAAATTTGAATTCCACTCCGTTTTCACAGGCGTTTTCAGCCATGGCTATATTAAGCATGAACGGACATATTATGCCGCCTGTAGGTGCATAAAGAGCTGCCACCACCTTATCCGAAAGATTAGGTTCCTTTTCCAGGCACTCTTCTCTGTTTAATATATAAAGTTCTTTTACCCCGTTTTTGATCCCTCTTTCATAAAGGACCTGAAGACCTTCTTTTTCCTCTTCATGGATGCATACAACCATAGAGCCGTTTCTTTTGAAAGGTATATCAAGATCCCGGCAAAGATCTGTCATAAGCTCGTTGCCTCTTACGTTCATCTTTGCCATCAAAGATCCTTCTGCAGCATCAAAGCCGGCATGAACTATAGCCGAATTTGCTTTGGAAGTTCCGACGCAAACATCCTCACCCTTTTCCAAAACACATACTTTGATATCATATCGGGACAATTCTCTTGCCACAGCTGCACCTGTAACACCTGCTCCTATGATAATCACATCATACATAGGTTCCCCTCCTGACAGTTACTATCTTTCCTTTTAATTTTTATAAAATGGAGCCGGGCTATCGAAACACCTTCCGGCATTTCTGACTGCCCGGCCCCGCCTTAAGATCTACTTAACGATGTTAATTTTGAATTGTGATAAAGATTATTTAGCCCATCCAAGAGTGGAATTAACTGCTTTCTTCCATCCCTTAACCTGTGCTTCTCTTTCCTCATCTGACATATTGGGATCGAATTCCCTGTCGATCGCCCAGTTCTTGATAACATCTTCTTTGGAATCCCAATATCCTACTGCAAGACCTGCAAGGTAGGAAGCACCCATAGCTGTTGTCTCTACACATTCGGGACGATGTACGGGAGCTCCGATAACGTCTGCCTGGAACTGCATGAGGAAGTTGTTCTTACATGCTCCGCCGTCAACCTTAAGAGCATTAAGCTTAACTCCTGAGCCTTCTTCCATTGCTGCCAGAACATCGTTTGTCTGGAATGCAAGTGACTCAAGTGTAGCACGGATGATGTGATTCTTATTAACACCTCTTGTAAGGCCTGTAATAGCTCCACGAGCGTAAGGATCCCAGTAAGGTGCGCCAAGTCCTGTAAATGCAGGAACTACATAACAGCCGTTGGTATCAGGCACCTGAGTAGCGAAATACTCTGAATCAGGAGCGGAATCCACAAGCTTAACCTCGTCTCTGAGCCACTGGATCGCTGCGCCGGCAATAAATACGGAACCTTCCAGTGCATATTCAACCTTTCCGTCAAGGCCCCATGCAACTGTTGTAAGAAGTCCGTTATCAGGATAGATAGGCTTGTCGCCGATGTTCATAAGCATGAAGCAGCCTGTTCCGTAGGTGTTCTTTGCTTCACCGGGCTCGAAACATGTCTGTCCGAAAAGAGCTGCCTGCTGATCGCCTGCAACACCTGCTATCTTGATAGCACCGCCGAACCATTCGGGATCAGTCTCGCCATAGATGCAGCTTGAAGGCTTAGCTTCAGGGAGCATGCTCTTGGGAACTTCAAGCTGTTCGCAAAGCTCGTCATCCCAATCTACTGTGTTGATATTAAAGAGGAGTGTTCTTGATGCGTTTGAATAATCCGTTGCATGAACTCTTCCCTTTGTAAGCTTGTAAATAAGCCATGTGTCAACTGTACCGAAGCAAAGCTTTCCTGCTTCTGCTCTTTCACGTACGCCTTCTACATTGTTAAGGATCCAGCGAAGCTTTGTTCCTGAGAAATAAGGATCGAAAACAAGGCCGGTCTTATGATATGCAGCAGATGCTATTCCGGGATATTTATCCATAAGCTCCTGCTTCATATCTGCTGTTCTTCTGCACTGCCATACTATGGCATGATAAACGGGCTCGCCTGTAGCGCGGTCCCAAACGATGGTCGTCTCACGCTGGTTTGTGATACCAAGAGCTGCAATGTCTTCGTATGTAGCTCCAACTTTTTCCATTGCCTCGCGGGCAACTGCAAGCTGGGTATCCCAGATCTCGTTTGCATCATGCTCTACCCAACCGGGCTGGGGATAGTACTGAGTAAACTCCTTCTGTGCAACGCTGCAGATCTTTCCTTCTTTGTTAAAGAGGATACATCTGTTGCTTGTTGTGCCGGCATCAAGAGCCATTACATATTTTGCCATAATTTCCTCCTTCTTGGGGTCTCCCCCTTTTTCGTGCTTACGCATTATTTTAATCAATGATAACACACAAAAGCCTTTATTTCAAAAGAATTTAGGGCAGTGATCCCTAAAGAATTTTATGAATTTGAAAATATATAAACTTTCATTTTTAAGGGTATGTATTTTATAAAAATCAGCTTATAAAATAATATCAACAGTTAAACAGGTAGTATAATGAAATTATCCGGTTGGAATTATGCATAAAAGGAGAAAGTCATGAGTTTACAGATAGGAATCTGCGGTTACGGCAATCTGGGACGGGGAGTTGAAAATGCCATAAGACAGAATGCGGATATGGAACTGGCTGCCGTCTTTACCAGAAGGGACCCTTCTTCAGTAATAATAAATACCGAAGGAGTCCCTGTCTTGAATATGGATCAGATCCTTGCCTTCAAAGGGAAGCTGGATGTCCTTATCCTGTGCGGCGGAAGCGCAACAGATCTTCCCGAGCTTACCCCGCTTCTGGCAAAGGATTTCAATGTTATAGACAGCTTTGATACTCATGCAAGGATACCGGAACACTTTTCATCAGTCGATGATGCTGCACGGGAAAACGGCAATACTGCCCTTATATCCTGCGGCTGGGATCCGGGAATGTTCTCTCTTAACAGACTTTTGTCCGAAGCCATCCTCCCCGACGGAAAAAGCTATACATTCTGGGGAACAGGAGTAAGCCAGGGCCATTCCGATGCCGTAAGAAGAGTAAAAGGCGTCTCGGATGCCAGGTCATATACCATACCCATAGAAGAAGCCATGGATGAGGTCAGGTCAGGCAATGGGCGTTCTTATAAAGCAGGAGAAATGCACAGAAGAAGAGTATTCGTAGTACCGGAAGAAGATGCGGATAAGGCAGTCATCGAAAAAGAGATAAAGGAAATGCCCAATTATTTCTCCGATTACGAGACAGAAGTCATATTTGTTTCCGGTGAAGAAATGGAAAAGAGCCACATGGCACTGCCTCACGGAGGCTTTGTCATAAGATCGGGATCCACCGGCCTTTCGGGGGAAAACGATCATATAATAGAATACTCTTTAAGGCTTGATTCCAATCCGGAATTTACAGGCAGTGTCCTTACGGCCTATGCCAGGGCCGTTGCAAGGCTTAATAAAGAAAACTGCTTCGGGTGCAAGACAGTATTTGATATCCCCCCTTCATATCTGTCTCAGAAGACAGGCGAGGAGCTCAGAAGATCATTATTATAAACATTTACTACAGCATAAAAAGACTGCAGCATAGTGCTGCAGTCTTTCTTTCGTTTACCGTATCATATCAGGAGTCATACTCTGCATAACTTTCCACGAAGAAAGAGGCGTCCTTATCCGGGCTTTTATCCTCTTCCTTCTTTTTACCGAAAAGCGCAGCATATATAACAGCAATGATCACCACAATACCCAGTACGATAAGTATAGGTTTTGCTCCCTTGTCAAAAATATTCTTGGAGGTCTCCACGGTTTCCCTGTAAGGGAGATTACGCATCTGCTCCAGAGTAATGTCCCCATCCGTATCCTTACTGCGGTCCGGTGCATCTCCTTCTGGCGCTGTTCCCTCCGGGATAAGATCATTATCTTTAAGTTCCTTATCCATATCTTCACCTTCTATTTGACAACAAAATTAATTATCTTTCCGGGAACATATATCTTTTTTACTATGGTCTTTCCGTCTGTAAATTTTTGTACGTTTTTGTCTGAAAGAGCCGTCTCTAATGCAACATCCTCAGAACATCCGGTAGGAAGCTCTACTGTGGCCCTTACCTTTCCGTTTACCTGAACACCTATCTTAAATGTGGATGAAACGGTCTTTGCTTCATCATATTCAGGCCAGGGAGAAAGGGTGCAGAATGTATTTCCGTCTTTATTCTGTCCAAGCATCTCCCACATTTCTTCTGCTATATGAGGAGCAAAAGGAGAAAGAAGCTGAACGAATATAAGCACATCCTTTTTCGTTACCTTCCCTGCTTTGTAAAAGTCGTTCGTAAGGCTCATAAGTGCCGCGATAGCCGTATTAAATTTCATGGCATCTATATCGGAACCGACTTTTTTGATAGCCTTGTGAAGTGCGGATTCGATCTCCGGATCCTCTGCATCATCTGAAATGAGATCCATAAATCCCCATACACGTCCCAGGAATCTCTGGCAGCCCTTAAGGGATTCGTCGCTCCAGGGAGCCGCACTTACATAATCGCTCATAAAAAGCACATATGTACGGAGGGTGTCAGCGCCCATTTCGTTGACTATATCTATAGGGTCGATAACATTGCCCTTGGATTTTGACATCTTGTCCCCGTCAGGTCCCAGAACGAGCCCCTGATAGGATCTTTTAGCATAGGGCTCCGGAGTATTTACCTCTCCTATATCATATAAGAATCTGTGCCAGAATCTGGAATAAAGAAGATGTCTCGTAACATGCTCCATGCCTCCGTTGTAATGATCAACAGGCATCCAGTATTCTATATTCTTTTTATCGGCAAATGCGTGGTCGTTGTTGGCATCCGTAAATCTGAGGAAATACCAGGAGGATCCTGCCCACTGAGGCATCGTATCCGTTTCTCTTTCCGCATCCTTTCCGCACTTGGGACATTTGCACTTAACAAATTCCTCGACCTTTGCAAGAGGAGATCTTCCGTCGGTACCCGGCTCAAAATGCTCTACAGGCGGAAGTGTAAGAGGAAGCTGATCCTCAGGTACAGGTACCACCCCGCAGTCGGGACAATGAATAAGAGGAATAGGCTCTCCCCAGTATCTCTGGCGGTTAAAGGCCCAGTCTTTCATTTTATACTGGATACCTTTCGACCCGAGACCCGTCTCTTCAAGATAATCTATAGCCTTTTGGATGGAATCCTTTTTATTGGTGAGGCCGTTAAGGAAATCGGAATTTACCATTTCCCCGTCGCCCGTATAGGCTTCCTTTTCTATGTCTCCGCCTTTTATTACTTCGATAATATCAAGACCATAGGCCCTGGCAAAATCATGGTCCCTCTGATCATGGGCAGGCACAGCCATGATGGCTCCTGTTCCGTAGCCCATCATTACATAATCTGCTATAAAGATAGGTATCTCCTTGTTGTTGAGAGGATTTACAGCCTTGATGCCAAGAAGCTTAACGCCTGTCTTTTCCTTTACAAGCTGTGTCCTCTGGAATTCCGTTTTCTTTGCGCATTCTGCCCGGTACTCTTCCACCTGATCAAAGTTTTCGATCTTGTCTTTATATTTATCTATGACAGGATGCTCGGGAGCTATGACCATAAATGTTACGCCAAAGAGGGTATCAGGTCTTGTGGTGTAGATCTGAAGCTTATCCGAAAGCATCTCTCCTCCCTGTTCCGTAAGGGAGAAATCAACGAATGCTCCTGTGGATCTTCCTATCCATTCTATCTGCTGCTGCTTTATGCTCTCGGGATAATCTACGGTATCAAGCCCTTCAAGAAGCTTGTCTGCATAAGCAGTTATCCTTAAGTACCACACATCCTTAGGAAGCTGAACCACATCACTGTGACAGATATCGCACTTTCCTCCCTGAGAATCCTCGTTGCTTAATACGACCTTGCAATGAGGGCAGAAATTAACCAAAGTCTTAGCCCTGAAAACAAGTCCGTGTTCGAAAAGCTTAAGGAATATCCACTGGGTCCATTTATAGTAATCGGGTCTTGATGTGGCAAATACCCTGGAATCATCAAAGGAAAAGCCTACGCTGGAAAGCTGCTCCGTAAAGTGAGCTATGTTCTTTTCCGTAATATCATGGGGATGGGTATTGGTCTTTATGGCATAATTCTCCGCCGGCAGACCAAAGGAATCAAACCCTATGGGGAAAAGCACATTATATCCTTCCATACGTCTTTTTCTGGAGATAACTTCTATGCTGGAATATGCCTTGATGTGACCCACATGCATACCGGCACCGGACGGATAAGGAAACTCCACAAGGCCGTACCATTTGGGTCTTTTATCAAAATCTATAGCCTTAAAGGCCCCTGCATCCTTCCACTTTTTCTGCCATTTGGGTTCTATAAGTTTAAAGTCGTACTTCATGTTTACTTTCTTCCCTTCATAAAACTATGCGTCATTTAGTATACCACATATAAAGCCGTTTATACTTTTTAGTTATTGCATTATTAAGATTATGATCTTATTATTGTTATCACACAAAGGAAGTTTAATAAAGGAGATAGTGATATGAGCAACAAATATGCAGGCACAAAAACAGAGCAGAACCTGTTGGCAGCCTTCGCAGGGGAATCCCAGGCAAGAAACAAATACACTTATTTTGCTTCAGTGGCAAAAAAAGCCGGATACGAGCAGATAGCAGCGATCTTCCTTCATACTGCTGACAACGAGAAAGAACATGCAAAGCTTTGGTTCAAAGCTCTCGGCGGCATAGGTACTGTAGAAGAGAACCTTAAGGCTGCAGCAGACGGAGAAAACTACGAATGGACAGATATGTACGATCAGTTCGCAAGGGAAGCAGATGAGGAAGGCTTCCATGAGCTGGCTGAACAGTTCCGCGGAGTAGGCGCTATAGAAAAATCACATGAGGAAAGATACCGCAAGCTTCTTGAAAATATCGAAACAAAGACAGCTTTCGAAAAAAGCGGCGTAACCGTTTGGGAATGCAGAAACTGCGGACATATCGTTGTGGGAACACAGGCTCCCGAAAAATGCCCTGTATGCAATCATCCTCAGGCTTACTTCGAAGTAAGAAGCGAAAATTATTGATAACGGATCACAAAAAAGATAAGAGGCCGCAAAAAGCGGCCTCTTATAATATGCTCTTTTATCTCACTCTTAGTTATACTTTTCCTGCTGCTCCATGACGATGTCTTTATCGTTGAAATAATCGATCTTCATGGCTTTTTTTACGTCTGAAAGAGTCTCTGCTGCCTTCTCTCTCGCCTCCATACATCCCTTTTTAAGGATATCGTAAACCCCGGCTATATCCTTTTCGTAACTGTGTCTTCTTTCTCTGATGGGCGAAAGCTCGTCGTTTAGAACATTAAAAAGGAATTTCTTGATCTTAACGTCCCCAAGGCCGCCTCTTTTGTAATGATCCTTAAGCTCTGTAAGATCCTTGTACTCCGGAAGGAATCTTTCAAAGGAATCTTCTTTGCAGAAGGCATCAAGATATGTAAATACCGTATTTCCTTCTATATGTCCCGGATCTGATACCTGTATATGCAAAGGATCCGTGTACATACTCATAACCTTTTGCTTTACGGTCTTTTCGTCATCAGCCAGATATATGGCGTTTCCGAGAGATTTGCTCATCTTCGCCTTTCCGTCCGTACCAGGAAGCCTTAAACAGCTTTTATTCTCCGGAAGCATTATCTCCGGCATTACAAGAGTATCTCCGTATATGGTATTGAATTTATGAACGATCTCCCGGGCCTGCTCCAGCATAGGCTCCTGATCTTCTCCCACAGGTACCGTCGTAGCCTTAAAAGCCGTTATATCTGATGCCTGACTGATGGGGTAACAGAAAAATCCCACCGGTATGCTTGCCTCAAAATTACGAAGCTGTATCTCCGATTTAACAGTAGGATTCCTTTGGAGTCTGGAAACTGTTACAAGGTTCATGTAATAAACAGTTAATTCGTGAAGCTCTGCTATCTGGGATTGAATAAACATGGAGACCTTATCAGGATCAAGTCCTATGGAAAGATAATCCAGTGCTACCTCTATGATATTCTGCCTGACCTTTTCCGGATCTTCAAAATTGTCCGTAAGGGCCTGGGCGTCTGCTATCATAACAAATATCCTGTCGAATTCCCCTGAATTCTGTAATTCCACTCTTCTTTTAAGGGAACCTACATAATGGCCTATATGAAGTCTTCCTGTGGGCCTGTCCCCTGTAAGTATTATCTTTTCCATGATCGCTCCTTAATGGTTGGTCCTATGATTATAGCACAAAAGCTTTGTTTTATACAGTACGGCCCCGCATATTGCGGGGCCGTAACCGGTTTTAAGTATGTTTTACAGGCTGTCCTTCAGGATATTTATAACTTCATCCCTTGTAAGGACTTTATATCCTCCGTCAAGGATTATGGTGGCATCAGCCATACCTTCTATCATATCGCTTGTTGCCCCAAGCTCTGATATGTTAAGGGATACGCCGATCTCCTCCATCCATCCTCTCATTGCCTCAAGGCCTTCGGAAGCTATTTCTTCCGCTGATTTTCCCGTAGGATCTATATCCCAGACTTCTATGGCAAATCTCTTAAATTTCTTTACTCCCCAAGGCATGATGTATCTGTAATAAGGGAGTGAAACAGCAGCAAGCGTCATGCCGTGTGTTGCGTCGGTATACGCTCCTACCGCCTGTCCTATCATATGCACCATCCAGTCTGTGGTCTTACCCTTTGCTATAAGAGTATTGAGCGCCCATGTGGCAGCCCACATGATATTGGATCTTGCCTCATAGTTATACGGGTCCTTGACAGCATCTCTGGAGCTTTTGATGACCGATCTCATTAGTGCCTCAGCCAGATAATCGCTTACATTATCATCTTCTCCCGAGAAATACTGTTCGCATATATGATTAAAGATATCATAGATACCTGCAACCATCTGCCTTACAGGAAGGCTGTATGTGTACTCCGGATCCATTACGGAAAATCTGGGCATGACTTCAGGTCCGAATACATGTCCGATCTTCAGCTTTGCCTCGTGATTTGTGATGACCGCTCCGCCGTTCATTTCAGAACCTGTTCCGGCCATGGTGAGAACACATCCCACCGGAACTATGGGGCAGTCCGGTTCTTCAAATCTAATATAATATTTATCCCAGGGATCCTCTGTTGTATGAACAGACACGGAAACAGCTTTGGCATAGTCACATACGGATCCGCCTCCCACTGCAAGGATAAAATCCACATTGTTATCCCTGGCGATCTTTACGCCTTCTCTCAGCTTGTCGACTGTGGGATTGGGCATTACCCCGGGATCTTCTACGATCGTCTTACCGTTATCCTTAAGTATCCTGATGACATCATCATAAAGGCCTATCTTTTTTATAGAGCCTCCTCCGTATATAAGCTGTACGTTCTTGCCGTATTTAGGCAGCTCCGCATTCAGGTTTTCCAATGAGCTTTTTCCGAAATATAATTTTGTAGGATTATAGTAACTGAAATTCCCCTGCATTTTATATCTCCTTATTCTTTAATCAACAAAGGAGCCGCACAAGCGACTCCTTTGAGATCGATTAATCAAACTTTCCAAAAGAAAAGTTATTTATTGCGTCAATCGAATTATGCTGCAAATCCCATTGCCTTAAGGATAAGGAAGAAGATTATAGTTGTAACACCGGCGAAGAACTGTACAGGAACAGCTGCTGCATGTCTCTGGAAGAACTTAACGCCAAGTGCCCAATGGATGATTGCAGGACCGATGATCTCGAATACTATTGCCAGAGGCATAAGAACTGCAAGACCATGGCCGGATCCAAGTACGGAACCTACTAATGCGCCGGTCATAAGTACGCCTTCGAATGTGAAAGCATAACCAGCTGACTGATATCTGGGACCCCAGATGATCATACCGATTGCTGAAGCAAAGATGAAGATGAAGATGAATGTAGGTGCTGCTCCACCAATGTTAGCAGGGTTAACGATCAGGGATACAAGTGCGCCGATGATAACGCCAAGACCTGACCAGTTTGCTCCCCAGAAGTAAAGCTCAGAAATGTCGCCACCGAAAGCTCTTCTGAAGGTAAGATGCCAAGCTGCAGTACCAGCTTTGTCGATCTCGGGATCGTAAGCGGGAACATTAGCGATAGGAGCGGGATCTTCCTGATCTTCTTTCATCCAAGGAAGGAATCTGTAGATCTCAGTAGCAATTACAGAAGCAATTGCCATACCAGGTCCGATTGCTGCGAAATAAGGGAAATGAGGGCCTGCTTCGCAATAAAGGCTGATAAGAAGAGATACAAGAAGTACGGGAAGTACAGCACCGAATACGATACCTGTGCAAGCTTTCTTTATGTTGGGTCTGCCAAACATAAGGATAGCCATAGGAAGACAGGATACGATAGGTGTGAATGTAGGAATGAATCCTACCCATCCGCTGAGGTCAATAAGATGTCTCCACAGATAGTTGGAAAGGATAAGAGCGATGAACTGGCTGCATACGAGCCAATACCACTTGTATCCTGATCCGCCTGTGCCAGTTCCCTTAAGAGGGCTGTTGATCTTCTCAAGATATGCAGCAATGAAACCGCCGCCTACAAGGAAGAGACAGGTGATGAAGTCTGTGAAGAAGGGACCTTCGCAGAAATCTGTGAATGAATACACGAGATTTGCGATGATGTTGCCTGCGTCTGCGGAATCAGCAAAGTTCTTGCCGAAACATGCAAGATCAAGTCCGGGCATAGCGCCGCCAGCTTCAACGAGACCTGTGCCAAACCAATACAGCATTGTTGCTACAAAGATAGCGAACACTGCAGGCATGATAAAGTTAGTTCTCTTTTCCATAAGTTCCTCCTCTTTTTTTATATAGGCAAGATTGCCTAATATTTGTCCAAAAATAACATGTTTTACACTATTTTGTCTAGTATATGAAGGTATCAATTTTGTTAATATTATAGCACTAAACTATCCTTTATGCCCTTATTAGTAGCATCTTTATTCTATAAAAATGTATTGACACCCTACTTTTTCGATGCCATAATTAAGAAAAATACTGTAAATACGGTAATTCTCAGCAAAGGAGGTGTTAAGTTGAATCTGTATGAAAACGATATACTTCAGGTAAACGATCTGATCTACAAGATCCATACAATACCGGATCTCAACGAGATGCGGCGTACTCTGCTCAATCTTCTGCAGATAATGATCCCATGCGATCCCATCACCTTCTATTTGAACGGCGGCGACAATTATATGTCGGACCCTATCCTTATCGGCCTTCCCGAAGAAGCCGCAAAAGATTATATGGAGCACCTTGCGGATATAGATTATAAAAAATGGATATTCCAGTCCGGACAGAACAGGGTATGCAGGATGACCGATTTTTATCCCCAGGGGGAACGGGAAGCTCTCCCCTACTATCAGGAAGCATTCGTTAAATACAATATCCACTACGAAACTATTATGTCATTATCCTACGATCACAGATTTCTCGGAGTTGTCTCTCTTTACAGAGGGCCGGACAAGGAGGATTTTTCTGACAGGGATGTGTTTATCCTTAATCTTCTGGTGGACCATCTGGCTTACAGACTCCATCTTGATGAGACAAAGCCCGCAGGAACTTCCGTTGCAAAGTCGGGCAGTCTTACGGATGATTCCATAGATTCCTTCTGTTTCAGGCATAATCTTACGAGAAGAGAATCAGAGATCCTGAAGCTGATGACCCAGAATCGTCAATCCAACGACATATGCGATGAATTATCAATATCCATGAGCACCTTGCGAAAGCACACCGGCAGCATATATAAAAAGCTAAATATAACAAACCGGGTGGATCTTAACAGACTTATTTCTCTTGAAAAATAAAAGGAGCCTGCCATAAGCAAATGGCAGGCTTTTTTTATATGCTCATCCTTATACCAAAAAGATCAGAAAAGCCCGGATGGCTGATTCCGGGCTTTTCCTGAAGAGGTATAAATACTAAATAATTGACATCAGAAAGCACTGCCTTAAGGATAAGTGCTGCGGGTAAGGACAGCCTTTCTCCTTTCGGGAAATGTATGATGCATAAAAATATGGCTGCAGGAAAAGGAGAACCTGCAGCCCGTGTTTGTGCAATCAAAAAGCGTACCGGATATGTCCGGCACAACACTTCGCCCCTATACTCGAGAGGGAGTGCTCTTTCGAATCCAAGCAGGTCTTCTGACTCGTGGATCTTAAATGCTTTTGCGTCTTCTCAGTTGCCCAATGACCGACTTTCGTCATGCAAAAGATCTCCCCACTTACAGCGGCGGTACCGTTCAGGTCTTTAACCTGATTGTCTATTCTCCTCCCGTGCCCAGGCGGCGCGGGAAGCACTTGGATCTCTTATTCAATTATTGTATTAATAGTAGCATTTAAGCCATTAAGTGTCAAGAAAACCGCATTTTAATATGCGTCTTCTTCGTCTCTTTTAAGGTAATCCAGATATTCTTCCTCTGTAGCAAAAAGCATGTACCGTCCTCTTACAAGACCCATGTATCCGTCTCCTATAACATAACCTTTCATGTCAACCTCCCTGATCTTCCTGCTTGTTATTTGCGTCTCCCAGCTCCAAGGCGGCCACAGCCGTGAGGGACATAACCAATACGACTACGGCCGCCATGATGACCATATCCCATTTGTATAATACTGTTCCCAGTATGATAACCGTTGCCAGAAGCACCTTAAGGAGCCTTTTTACAGCTGCAGACATATGCATCCCTCCTCTTTTTTTAGGAACTCTCAGTCGAACAAACACCGTTCCTTTTGTGTATATGATTATAATAAAAGAGGTGTGCAAATGTTTGCACACCTATGGTGGGGATCTTCAGATTCCGATATCTTATATCTATCTGTATTTTTTCAATATGCTGTTTATATATTCTTTATAAGCCTTCCTTATCCTTTGGGGAGATGCGAGCTCTATCCTGTCTCCCATGGCAGAGATCCAGCCGTAAAACTGAGGACTTACGGCTACTTTAACCTTTACACTGAACCAGCCCTTATCCGCAGGGATCATCATTACCTCTGTACCGAATCTGTCAATGATTATACCTGCCATGGAATCGTGGCACTTAAGTGTAATATCAGCCTCTTCTCCGCCGTACATGCCGAAGGTCTTCTTGGCAAAGCCTGCAGGATCAAAATCACCGAAGGCTTCCTTGCCTTCCCTTGTATCATCAAGGGTCTTTATCCTGAGCATCTTCTCCACGCGATAATGCTTTATTTTTTTATCTTTATCGTCAAAGGCGATCAGATAATAGTTTTCGTCTGCCCATATAAGAGCCCAGGGGCTTACCGAGTACAGTGCGCCTTCGCCCTTTGGAAGAAATTTTTTGTTGACGGTCCATTCCCCGTATTCGAAGCTGATCTTTTTATCCGTATCCATGGCATCATAAATGGAATCCACGGAATAAAAGATGCTCTCATTCTCTCCCTTAAGCCTGTCCTTAAGGAAGACCTCCCTGTTGAGCTTTGTTGCTTCGTGAACGGAAGTAAGCTTTTCCAGCTTATTTATGAGCATGCGGGACTTTTTCTCTGTTATAAAGCCGGAAGACTGAACAACATCAACCAGTATCTTAAGCTCCGGAAGCTCAAACTCCCTGGAGCCGATGAAATATCCTCCGTATCTGTCTTCCTTCTTTATGATGTCCATGCCGAAATCCCGGAGCACCTCTATATCCGAATAGATCGTCCTTCTGTCTGCCTTTATCCCGTATGCCGCAAGGACGTCTGCCAGTTCCCTGGCATTAAGAGCATGCTCCTCATCAGTCTTTTCAAGCAGTTCCTTCATGATGTATAAAAGAGCCATCTTGCCGTTATGAAGCGATTCCATATATTCTCCTTATGTGGCCTGTCCTTCAAACTGGGCCGTATAGATATTATAGTACTGCCCTCTTCTTTCAAGAAGTTCTTCATGAGTGCCCGTTTCCACTATATGCCCCTTGTCCATTACAACGATCCTGTCTGCATCACGTATGGTGGAAAGCCTGTGGGCTATAATAAGACTTGTCCTGTCCTTCATAAGCCTTGCCATGGTATCCTGTATATGCTGCTCTGTCCTGGTATCAACTGAGGATGTGGCTTCATCAAGAATAAGTATCCTCGGATATGAAAGGAATGCCCTGCCTATGGTCAGAAGCTGTTTTTGTCCCTGAGAAAGGCTTTCTCCCGCGCCTGTAAGGACCGTATCATATCCTTCAGGCAGAGTCTCTGTTACCTTGTCGCAGTTGCTTATACCCGATATCCTGATCATGTCTTCATCCGTTATGGATGCATCGGCATATTTGAGATTATTCCTTACGGTATCCGTAAACAGCAATGCATCCTGAAGAACGATGCCTATATCATCTCTCAGGGTCTTTCTTGATACGGATTATGTTCATTACGGGCCTTAAGAATGACAATGTAAAAAAGACACGAAACTGGGTATCGGCCAGATCTCTGTTGCTTTTCCGAAATCTTTCAGCTTCCCTGTCCTCCTGTATAAATGCCTTAACTACCCTGGCGCCCGACACATTTTCCTGTATGACATCATTGACCTTGTCAAGCTTCTCCTGGAGCATCCGAAAGAGCGGATTGGCCTTCCACATCACAAGGATTATATTAATGAGAATAAGGGGAAGGGCGATGATCAGTATTATCCTGAAAGACATATCGAGAGACAGAAGCGCAAGACTTCCTCCCACGAAAAAAGACATGCTCCTTACAACTCCGCGGAGCATACTGGTATAAAGCCTCTGTACCTGAGAAACATCATTCGTGATCCGAGTTATAAGGGATCCTGTAGTAAAATCGTCCGCCTGTGATAAAGACAGATTCATGATCTTCCTGAAGCAGTCCTTCTGTATATCGTTTCCGCTTTTTTGTGATGCTATATTCATGCATGCAGCGGAGAGGATGCCCAGAATACCTCCCAGTATTACCAGGATCACCATAAATATACCGGTCTTTGCCACCATGCTTACAACGGGAACTCCGTTATTACCCACTCCCAGGATGCCTTCATCCACTATGCGGGCCATGAGTCTCGGCTGGTAAAGATCCACCAGTACCTCTCCCAGCATGAAAAGGGATGCCAGGATCGCGAACAACCAGTATTTTCTCAGATATTTAAGAATCGTTTTCATAAAAAGTCCTTCTGTTATGCCTGTAACGCTTGTTAAATCAGCCTTCGGTATTTATACTTTAAGCTAAAGGGATTATATCACACCTTTAATGCGGGACCGACGGATAAAAATATCGGTTCCGTTTAAAATGATGATCGAAGGAATAAAAATGGGATTCAATAAGGAATGCAGCGAATGCATATACAGAAAGGCAATGCTTTCCATGCCGGAAAATGCTGCCGAAGATAAAAAAGAGAGCTTTAAGACCGGAGTCGAACTTATACTCGAAAACTGTTCCGAAGAAATAGGAGCGCCTGTCGCCGCCTGGGAGATCGATGTCCTGTATAAGGATGTATTCGGGGAGCTTAAGGATTTTTCTGCCATTAAAAGAAAATACAATGACCTTATGCTTAAAATGGAAGGCGATATACGTAAGGAGATATATTCTTCCGAGGAGCCCCTAAAGAGAGCGCTTCAATATTCCATGGTGGGAAATTATATAGATTTTATCGCACTGGAAAATGTCAGCGAAGACAAGCTGTCTGAGCTAATAGACCAGGTGGACGGATTCCACATAGACAGTGATGCTCTTGAAGACCTTTACAGGGATCTGGAAAAGGGCGGAAAGCTCTTATATCTTACAGACAACTGCGGGGAGATCGTATTTGACAAGCTCCTTATAGAATATATTTCAGAAAGATATCCCGATGCAGATATTACCGTTATGGTAAGAGGTCTGCCCATATCCAACGATTCTACCATGGAGGATGCCGTACAGGTGGGCCTTACGGATATGGTAAGGGTCGTAGGAAACGGTACAGCCATCGGAGGCACCCCTCCCGATCATCTGTCTCCTGAGGCTCTTAAATATCTTTATGATGCCGACATCATCCTTTCAAAGGGTATGGGAAATTATGAGACCTTATGCTACAAGGAAATAAGCGCTTACTATATTTTCCTTTGTAAATGCCATCATTTTATGGAGCTTTTCCATAAGCCCCAGTTTACAGGTATTTTTTATCATAAGAAATGATGCTGTCACCTGAAAGAAGATAATCATATGATCTGTCAACGGCCCTGAACCCCAGGGCCTTATACATTTCCTTAGGCGTATCATCCAGGTCTGCATGAAGGAACATCAGGCTGTTCGGATTCCTTGATCCTATCTCCTTAAGGATACCTGTCCCTATCTTTTTATTCCTGAATTCCGTATCCACCATAAGCCCGTCAACACACACAAGACCGGACCAGGAAAAATAATAACAGGAGCCTGCGATCTTACCGTCAAGATATGCTCCGATATACTCCACTGTCCCGTATTGCCTTTCAGCATTCCTCATACAAAAATCTTCCCCGTATGATTCTCCGAAATGCTTTACATCCAGTTCCTGGATCTCACTTAAGGATGGTCTTTTAAAATAAATATCCTTATTTCCGCACCAGTTCTCAAAGGAGCCTTCAAGGAGCATGGTAAGGCATATGTCTTCCTCAAGGGAGAAGGGGTCTTCAAGAGGACTGTATCCGAATAATCTTATAAAATCATCTCCTCTTTCCCTCTGATACCTGAACGCTTTTATGAACTCCTCTTCATCCGGCTGCTCAGAATACTGAAATCCGTTATGGTCATACTTGTCCCTAAGAATATCATCAGTCCATTTATCAAGATGGCTGCTGAATGGCTTTACGCAGGAAAACAAGCTGCTCATTGCTCTTTCTGCTTCTCTTATCTTTTTAACGATCTTTTCCATATTTTCTTCCTTAAAAACCTAACATAAAAGTATTAAAAAGCTCCCCATACTCAAAAGACTGCGGGAGCTTTTATCATATTAAGATATCCTTTTTATTTTTCTTTAATGATGATGCCCATTAGCCGCCGTTACAAATGTCTTTTTATCGATCTTTAAGGATCAGCTGTTCATCATCACATGCTCATTATCGAAGACTCTTGATATTACCATTGTTAAAAGGACACTTATCAAAAGAGTACATATCACATTTACTGCAAATCCTCCTACGGCCGCGGTCCCGCTGAAGATATCCGAAAGGCAGAGAGCGCTTCCGTATACGGGGATCGCATACAGGAAAATGTTCTGTCCGCCGCTGGAAAAAGAATTAAACATCGTAAGCACTCCGGCTATTACCACAAGTATCATGAACGGTGTGGTATAGGATTGAGCTTCCTTAACGCTTTTTGCGAACACGGAAACAAGAGTCACCACATTTACATAGAAGAATGCCAGAGCGATTATTATCGCAAAGACCATAGCACCCTGGCCCACCGTTATGTTAAAGCCTCCGCCTGTTAAGGCTTCACCCATTGCCTTTGGCACCATTATCACCATGGTGACGGAATAAAGCGTAGCGGATATAACGGTGATGACCGTAAGAGCAAGGAGCTTGCCCATTGCTATGGAGCTTCTCTTAGCCGGTGTAAGAAGCAATGATGCCATAGTCCCTCTTTCCTTTTCTCCTGCGATTATGTCCGTTCCCATGGACATGGCACCGGAGAAAAGCAAAATAACAACCATATACGGAACGAGAGTCGCCAGCATCTGGGAGCCGGAATTGTCCTCATCGCTTAATTCGTATGATGCTTCCCCGTCAGCTTTCATGTTTACGGTAAATATATCGAGCTTATCTGCTCCTCCCACTTTGTCAGCAAGATAGGATTTATAAACCTGATCCTGCATCATCTCCAGATACATGGTATAGGCATTGGCCGAATTCATATTGTCAGGATTATAATATATCTCCACGTTGGGCATGCCGCTGTCATTTTCTATATCAGCATCAAAAGATGCAGGGAATACTATGAGAAGATCAGCTGCCTGAGCTTTTATAAGCTCCTTTGTGTCCTCCGCTGCCATTCCATCTATTTCCGAGACTCTGGACAGATCGAGCACCGGACCTGCCATGGCCTTTTGTATCTTATCCGTGGAATTTACTATATATACCGAAGGAGAATATTGGGACATCTCCTTCTGAAGCTTTTCTGTCATATTTCCCACAAGCCCGTAGATAATGATCATTATAAATACGGGAAGCACAAATGTGGAAAACAGCATCTTTTTGTCTTTAAATATCCTGTGAAGTTCCTTCTTAAAAACCGTGATCACAGCCTCCACCTCTCTACCTCCTTTGAATTATCTCTGAAATACTTAAAGAAAGCCCCTTCCAGGTTGTCTGCCTCTGTTTCCTCCAGAAGTTCAGGCAATGTTCCCTGGGCCACCTTCCGTCCGTCCACAAGAACGGCTATCCTGTCACAAAGCTTTTCCGCTTCACTCATTATGTGAGTGGAAATAAGGATGGTCTTTCCCTTTTTCTTAAGGTCTAGAAGGTAATCAAGCACAGAGCTGGCAGTTATTATATCAAGGCCCGTAGTAGGTTCATCGAAGATCACTATATCAGGATCATGTATCATGCTGATGGCAAGACTGATCTTCTGTCTTGTTCCCGTTGAAAGTTCCTCTATCTTTTTATCGGCATATCTGTTTACATCAAAATACCTGAAAAGCTCTTCCTTCCTTGCTGCAATGATGTCATCCGGTATCTCCCTCATATGGCCGAAGAAATCAAAAAGATAATCCGGCGTGAACTGAGGGTCCAGCCTTACATCATTTGTAAGAAGAGAAAGCCTTTCCCTTACCTTTGCCGCATCCTTGACCGTATCCAGACCGTTTACCGTTATGTCGCCTTCTGTTGGTTTAAGAAGAGTTGCTATGCATCTGAGGGTAGTAGTCTTTCCTGCACCGTTTGTGCCGAGAAGCCCGAATATCTCCCCGTCTTTAACTGTAAAGCTGAGCTTCTCTACGGCCTTTCTGTGTGTTTCTTTTGTGTTAAGCTCCCTTTTCATTTTGAGGGAATACTTATATATCTTGGTAATATTATTAACCTGGATCATATTTATAACCCTGCCTTTAAATAATATTTTTTGATCTTAATCTATAGATCCTTTTTGCCCGTCACTGGGACAATATATCCGAGATCTTTGCAAATTCCGAAAGAGTAAGTTTCTCTCCCCTTATATCCTCATTAAATCCGGCTTTCCTTAAAACCTCCTTTATCTCATCCTTCGTAAAGGATAAGTCCTTTGAACCTGAAATAGAATTTATCATCGTTTTTCTGCGCTGGTTAAAAACCGCCCTTATGATGGAAAACATAAGACGTTCATCCTTTACATCCACCGGTCTCTCATCATAGACAGTAAGCTTTATGACAGCCGAATCCACATTGGGCCTTGGCATAAAGCAATTTCGGGGGACCCTGGCCGCAAGATAGGGCTTTGCATAATAGTAAACAGCCAGAGACAATGCTCCGTAATCTTTGGAGCCGGGAAGGGCCTCCATCCTTTCAGCCACCTCTTTCTGCACCATTACGGTCATATCCTTAACGGGAGCACCGCTTTCGAATATCCCCATGATTATGGGGGTGGTTATATAGTAGGGCAGGTTTGCGATTATCTTAAAAGGCCTGCCTTCGTTATATTCACGGGAAAGCTCCGCCATATCCACCTTCATGATGTCCTCATTTATAAGGACAAGGTTATCATATTCGGAAAGGGTTTCCTTAAGGATCCCTGAAAGATCCCTGTCTATCTCCACTGCTATGACTCTTTTAGCTTTTTTCAGCAGGCGTTCCGTAAGGGTTCCTATTCCGGGGCCTATCTCCAGCACTGTATCTTCTTTTCCCACTGCCGATGCATCGATTATCTTGTCAAGAACTCTGTCATCTATAAGGAAATTCTGGCCGAACCTTTTTTTAAAATAAAAATCATATTTATCTACGATATATCTGGTCCTTTTTCCGGCACTTTCAAAATCCATCTTCAGCCTTTCTTCTTATATCCGTATTTTTTTAAAGCCGGCAACCTGAATTGCCGGCTTCTTTAAGTGTTATTAATTCCGTAAAATCTAAGGGCGTTTTCTCTGGTCCTCTCTATGATGTATGATGCATCTTCTCCTCTTATCTGTCCTATGGCTTCTGCTACCATGGTAAGATTTCTGGAATCGTTCCTTTTGCCTCTTACAGGTGAAAGATAAGGGCTGTCTGTTTCAAGAAGAAGTCTGTCTATGTGAACCATGGCAGCCACTTCTTTTATCTCTCTGGAATTCTTGAATGTAACTACTCCGCCTATACCAATGTAAAGGCCAAGGTCCAGAAACATCCGAGCCATTTCGGAAGAATAAGAAAAGCAATGCACCACCCCTTCGGGGCTGGGCTCTTTGCAGTGTTCCTTAAGGATATCATATGTATCCTTTGCTGCATCCCTCGAATGGATTATAAAAGGAA
>CADBUJ010000008.1 GCA_902797845.1 uncultured Eubacteriales bacterium
AAAGAGTATGACACAGTTTGCGACCTTATCCCCTACGCCGTAAATACTTTTAAGGATCTCCAGCTTCCTTGGATACTCCATCTTTAATAAAAGATCTTCGCTTATATCCTGATCCAGCACCTTTTTTGCCGCATCCATTATATACGGCGCTCTGAATCCGACCTTTAAGGCTCTTAAGGCGTCCTCTCCTGCATCAACTATCTCTTTGGGGCCGGGGAAGGAATAAAAATCTTCGTTCCCTGCGCTTCCCAGATATGTGCCGAGATCGGCGGAAAAGGATCTTACTATGGCTTTAATATGAGGGATCTGCTTATTCTGCGAGATGATAAATGATATCAATGTCTCAAAAAAGCTCTGATTAAGGATCCTTATCCCTTTGCTCTTTTTTATGACCTTTTCCATAACGGGATCTGATGCTATAAGGGTATCCTTTATTTTTTTATAATCCTCCGCCATATCGAAATACGGCTCCCAGACATCCTTAAAATCCCTCTCGTCTGTATCATGAAAAATAAGGTCGTTCCCTTTCTGGCTGATATGCAGGAATCGGTCTTTATGGCACAGACCGTACTCCTTTTCGTCAAGCTTTACAAAATGAAAGCATTGGCCGCATTCCAGGATTCTTTCTATATCGAAATCTTCTGTTTTTTTAAGTATAAGATCCATTTTTTACCTGTCCGGAAGCTTAAAGGAGCTCTTAAGAGATACTATCCTGTTAAATACAGGGTTTCCTTCAGTTGAATCCTTGGAATCCACACAGAAATAACCGTTCCTTACGAACTGGAAGGAATCGTAGGGAGCAGCATCCTTAAGCGAAGGCTCCAGACAGCAGTTTTCCAATACCGTAAGGCTGTTTGGATTAAGATTCAGGGAACCGTCCTCGTTGTAAACGCCCTTTTCTTCGTCAATAAGATTCTCGTAAAGGCGCACTGTTGCCTTAAAAGCTTCAGGTGCATACACCCAGTGGATCGTACCCTTGACCTTTCTTTCAGAAAAGCCCGAGCCGCTCTTTGTGGCAGGATCATATGTGCAGTGGATCTCTGTTACCTTTCCGTTCTCATCCTTTACAAAATCCGTACATGTTACGAAATATGCATTCATGAGCCTTACTTCATTTCCGGGATAAAGCCTGAAATACTTTTTTGGAGGATCCTCCATAAAATCTTCTCTTTCGATATAAAGCTCTCTTCCGAAGGGGATCTCTCTGGAACCAAGCTCCTCGTTCTCCATGTTATTGGGAACCGTAAGGTATTCCACCTGTCCTTCGGGATAATTGTCTATAATAAGCTTAACAGGATCAAGGACTGCCATGACTCTCTTATCCTTCATCTTAAGATCTTCTCTTATACAATATTCGAGAAGCTCGTATTCGGAAGAAGACTGAGCCTTGCTTATGCCGGAGAGCTGGATGAATTTCTGAATGGAGCCGGGAGTAAAGCCTCTGCGCCTTAAGGCAGCTATGGTTACAAGCCTGGGATCCTCCCATCCGTCAACTATGCCGTCCTCAACAAGTTTCTTTATATATCTCTTTCCTGTTACCACATCCGTAAGATACAGCTTTGCGAATTCTATCTGTCTGGGAGGATCTTCGTATTCCAGTTCCTTTACGACCCAGTCATACAGAGGCCTGTGGCTCTCGAATTCCAGTGTGCAGAGGGAATGGGTAACTCCTTCCACTGCATCCTCTATAGGATGTGCATAGTCATACATAGGGTAGATGCACCATTTATTTCCGGTATTATGATGGGTAAGTCTCGCTATCCTGTAAATAACGGGATCCCTCATATTAAGGTTCGGAGATGCCATATCTATCTTTGCTCTCAGGACTCTAGAACCGTCCTCATATTTTCCGTCCTTCATGCCGTAGAAGAGCTCAAGGTTTTCTTCCACAGACCTGTCCCTGTAGGGACTGTTTTTACCGGGCTCTGTCAGAGTACCTCTGTACTCTCTTATCTCATCTGCACTAAGATCATCCACATATGCAAGACCTTTTTTAATAAGCTTAACAGCCCCTTCAAACATGATGTCAAAATAATTGGAGGCGTATTTTACTCCGTCCTCATATTCGGCTCCCAGCCACTCCACGTCAGAAACGATGGAATTAACAAATTCTATCTTCTCCTTGGCGGGATTCGTATCATCAAATCTTAAATAAAAATGTCCGCCGTACTCCTTTGCAATATTGTAATTAAGGAGTATGGCCTTGGCATGGCCGATATGAAGATAGCCGTTGGGCTCGGGTGGGAATCTGGTCACTACTACCTTTGTCCTGCCTTCTCTTATGTCTTTATCGATCTCCTGCTCAATAAAGTTTTTTGATGTAGTTTCTTTTTCCATAATGCCTCCAGTTTTATTTGACGATTTTATTCATAAGTGCTCTAAGTGCCATGATCTCCCAATATTCAAGAAGGAACAGGGGTATCATGAAAAGGGATCTCCATACAAACACCGAATCAATGCTCAAAAGACCCGGAAGGATGATGATCACAAGAGAACAGAGCACTACGCATGCAGTTACAACAATTTTTCTCAGCCTGTTCATAGGGCTGGATACCAGCCACAGCACCATCATGGAGGTGACTGCCAGCACCATAAGATTATATGTGGATATGACGCCGGAATCAAATCCCATGATTGACGACATGACCTGTACTATTATTATCCCAGTAACCATGGTAAAGGCGCCGGGAAGAGATATACGAAGGACATGCTTTAAAAAGCCTCCGCTCGTAACATCCGTCGTCTGCTCCAGAGCAAGGAAGAAGCTCGGTATGCCGATGGCAAAGGCTCCCACAAGGCTGTTCTGTACAGGTATAAAGGGATATGTCTTCCCCAGGAATATAAATATAAGCGCCAGTATAACAGAATATATGGTCTTTGTAAGATACAGGGCGCTTACCCTTTCAATATTTGAGATTATGGACCTTCCTTCTCTTACTATATCCTTCATGCAGGAAAAGTCCGAATCCAAAAGAACTATATGGGCCACCTGCTTTGCCGCATCCGATCCTGCTGCCATGGCAATGCCGCAGTCTGCATCCTTAAGGGCTAAAACATCATTGACTCCGTCTCCTACCATTCCCACATAATTTCCCTGGGCCTGATAAGCCTTTATGATCCTTTCCTTCTGGTCCGGCGTTACTCTTCCGAACACCGTATAATCTTCTATTATTCTTTTTAATTCCTCATCACTGTCAGGAAGGGTCGTGGCATCTACGAATCTTTCTCCTCCCGGAAGACCCGCCTTAAGGGCTATGGAAGATACTGCCGCAGGATTATCTCCGGAGATAACTTTTACAGCCACATCCTGCTGTGCAAAATATTCGAAAGTATCCTTTGCATCCTCTCTTATGATGTCCGAGATTATTATAAGACCCATGGGCTTTACGCCGAGCACCTTATCCTCTCCTTCCTTGAGAGGATCACAGGATGCCAGCAGGAGGACTCTGAAGCCCTGAGTTGCATATTCAGTCGATTTTTCTATAACAGAGCTTCCCGAAGGTAAAAGAAACTCGGGAGCTCCCAGTGCATATGACCCCTTTCCCGCAAAGGAAATGGCCCTGTATTTTCTTTCCGATGAGAAAGGTATCTTAACACCGGGGGTGTAATCCTTTGTATCATCAAAATAATTCATTAAAGCTGTCTGGGTGCTGTTAACATCATCAAAGGCAAAGGAGATATTGTTCATAATGGTCCTTATCTCCGATTCGTTATAAGCTCCCACAGGTACGATCTCCTGGACTTCCAGTTCTCCCGTGGTGATGGTTCCCGTCTTATCCGTACACAGCACATTTACTCTTGCCAATGCTTCTATGGCTTCCATTTCCTGAACAAGGGCTCTTTTCATGGCAAGCTTACCGACACCGACTACAAATGATATGCTGGTAAGGAGTACGAGACCTTCCGGAATCATGGAGATAACACCTGCAACAGTGCTTACAAGAGCATCATTAAGAGATGTTCCGGGTATATTCTTCTGGGAAATAAACAAGAGGATTCCCACAGGTATGAGAATGGTTCCCGTAACTCTTATGATCTTCTTGATGGAATTCTGCATCTCGGAGCTGGCTCTCTTTTTATCCTTCGCCTTATTGGCCAGCTGTACGGCATAATTATCCTTTCCTACATGATGGACCTTGGCATAGCCGCTTCCTGCCACCAGGTAACTGCCGGAATACAGCACGTCCCCTTCTTTCTTCTTAACGGCCGCCGATTCACCGGTGATCATGGATTCGTTGACTTCTATTCCCGTGCTGGAAAGGACTGTACAGTCGGCACATATCTGTGTACCGGCTTCCACGGACACAACATCATCGAGCACTATCTCGTCTATAGGTATCTCGGATCTTGTTCCGTCTCTTATGACCATGGCTTTAGTGGCTGTTATGACAGCAAGCCCGTCCACCAGCTTCTTTACTCTAAGCTCCTGAATGATGCCCACAAGAGAATTCATAATGATGACTACCATAAAGGTCATGTTCTTTATCTGCCCCGTGTAAAGGATGATAAGCCCCAGGAAAAGATTCAGGAAATTAAAATAAGTGAGAGTATGTGTCATAACTATCTGCTTGGTAGTCTTGGACACACTGCTCTCAGTATAATTAACCTGACCATTCCTTATTCTCGAATTAACTTCACTTTGGGTCAATCCCTTGTATGGATACATCTGTACCTCTATTTCGTTATTAGTTTGCTTATATTTTTAATGATAATGTTTATGGAGCCGTCCTGCTGCTCCTGGAATTCCACAATATCTGAATTACGGAATTTATCCATGGGTATGGAGACCACGATCCCGTTATCTGTCTTTATTACCTGTCTTTCATATTTCCTTACAGTCGACTTTTTCCTGGGAGATATTACGGCATCAGGCTCCACATTATATTGCTCTACTCTTCTTAAAAACTCATCCTGTTTTTCAGGGGAATCCCTGAAGACCTTTTCGGATATCCTGTTTACCTCGGCTCCTCCCGGTTCGTTAAGTGCCTCGTAAAGATTTGACTTCGATGTAAGTTCCTTCTTTACGTTAAGTATCTCGTCTTCGATATCATCCTCTGTGTTGATCTGCTGAACAGTCTTTTCAACTATCTTAAGCTTGTCTTTTTCAGAAAGCTTCGATGCACATTCCAAAATGATACCGGAGAAATAATTTACCTTCACGCCGTCTATGTCATAAGGCTTTTCCAGCACCTTGATCATTTCACCGTCAAGAGACATTACACATGCCTCTGAAAGCTTCTGCCCTTTTACAGGCCATGTTGCCCTCTGCTTTATGATCTCATTTACGTTCTCACCGTTGCTCGTATCAGTATAATGTGTATAGGAAGATCTGTAATCCATTTTAATAATGGAAAGATGCTCCTTACCGTGGTATTCAAACAGGATCAGTGCAAGATCAGCCGCCGGTATATCGGGATTTTCCGCTATCACATCATAAAATGCTCCGGCGATCCCTCCGCTCTTTACCGGAAAATTTTCTTCGTTAAGATCCGATACATACTGCAAAAAAGAAGAATCCTCGTTGAAGCTGCATTCCTTTACGTCATCACTTTCCGTGATGCTTTCGATATGAAGTCTGAAAAAATCCGTCAGATCCGGTCCTGTCTCCATCTCTCTTGCGGAGATCACAGGCTCTCCCAGCATGGGATCCAGAATATGCATGATACAGCTTTTAATGATCAGATCGTTTCTATCCATTTTCGTCCCGTTCTCTTAAGAGGGCCTCAGCCTCCGCATCCCACAGAGTGTCATCACTTCTCTCAAGGGTGAATTTTTGATGAGCTACGGAAGAGACCGCCTTAAGTTCGTTATTCTTAAATAATAAAGTTATAAGCTTTCTGTCCCCGGTATCAGATCCCAGATCTTTCTCAAGGACTATCTTAAATCCCACAGGCGTCCTTTTCCCTTTGATTATATCCCTGATAATGGGACGGACCTCGCTCCAGAGGGCATATTTTCTGTCAGGCATTTCCCCGGTGTCAAAAAATCTTTCATCGAGAAGGCCCCATATTTCCGTTCTGAATCTTCCGTTAACCACGGCCTCCACCAGCAAAAGATCGTCAAACTCGTCCTCAAGAAGCAGTCTGTTCATAAATCGGGGTATGTTGGAGATCTCAATAAGATGCATACACGCTCCTAAACATTGATTTCCGTTTTTTCTCTGGTCCTGCCGGAGTTTTCAAGGAGAACCGGCTCCACATCGGATCTTATAAAATCCTCTGTCTGCTCCTTTGCTCTTCCCGTAAACCTTTTTGGATCCATTATCTTTGTAAGCGACTCCATGTCCGTTCTGAAAGAGGGGTCCTCTGCGATCCTGTTCAAAAGATCGTTCTCAAGGCCTTCTTCCTTAACTCTTTTTGCGGCTTCCATGGAATGTACCCTTATCCTTTCATGAAGCTCCTGCCTGTCACCGCCCTTAAGGACTGCATCCATCAGAATGGTTTCCGTAGCCATGAAGGGAAGTTCCTTCCTTAAATGGGAGTCTATTACTTTTTCATATACAACAAGTCCTTCCGAAACATTTACATAAAGATCCAGCATCCCGTCTGCTGCCAGGAATGCTTCAGGAACGGAAAGTCTCTTGTTTGCGGAATCATCCAGAGTCCGCTCAAACCACTGCTCAGATGCAGTAAGTGCAGGATTCAGGGAATCAGTCATTATAAATCTGGCAAGGGCCGCCATTCTTTCACTTCTCATGGGGTTCCTTTTATAAGCCATGGCAGAGGATCCTATCTGATGTTTCTCAAAGGGCTCCTCAACTTCCTTAAGATGCTGCATAAGTCTTATGTCATTGGAAAATTTATGTACGCTCTGGGCGATCCCGGAAAGGACATTGAGCACCCTGGAATCCACCTTTCTCGAATAAGTCTGACCGGATACCCTGTAACAGCCGGGGAATCCCATTTTTTCCGCAATAAGATCATCCAGTTTTTTACATTTTTCATGATCTCCGTCAAAAAGCTCCAGAAAGCTGGCCTGTGTTCCCGTAGTGCCTTTGGATCCCAAAAGCCTCAAGCTCTCTGATACATAGTCAAGATCATTAAGATCCATCAAAAGATCCTGTATCCAAAGAGTAGCCCTTTTCCCGAGTGTGGTAGGCTGGGCCGGCTGGAAATGTGTATATGCAAGGATAGGAAGATCCTTATATTTAAGTGCAAATTCCTTCAGGGATTCTATTACATCAAGTATCTTTCCTCTTATTATGGAAAGTCCTTCCTTCATAAGGATGATATCCGTATTATCGCCCACATAGCATGATGTGGCTCCCAGATGTATTATCCCCTTAGCCTTCGGGCACTGAACCCCGTAAGCATATACATGTGCCATTACATCATGGCGCACCTCTTTTTCTCTGGCCTTGGCCACATCATAATTGATGTCTTCGGAATTCTTCTTAAGCTCTTCGATCTGCTCATCTGTGATGGAGAACCCCAGCTCCTGTTCCGCTTCAGCCAAAGCTATCCATAACTGCCGCCAGGTCCTGAATTTTTTATCCTGGGAAAATAATTCCTGCATGGCGCGTCCGGCATATCTTAAAGAAAGGGGACTGATATATGATTCTGTACTCATGATCTTACCTCGGATAATCTTTCTTCCATCCTTTTAAGGAGCTCTATTTTCCTGTTATTGCTGCAAAAGGCATATTTAATGCTGTTCATGCTTATTTTTAAAAGTGTTCTGTCATCCAGGTCAAATGCATCCGCCAAAAGCTTATATTCCCTGCCGAGATCCGTATTTGATACGGTCATGTTGTCGCAGTTTATATTGACAGGTATATCTCTGTTAAGATATTGCTTCAGCGGATATTCGTTTAAATTCTTAAAGACCCCGGTGTCAAGGTTGCTGGAGGGACACAGCTCCAGAAGTATATCCTTTTTGTAAAGTATATCGAGCAATTCCGGGTCTTCGTAAGATCTTACCCCATGGCCTATGCGCTTTGCTCCGAAAGCCACAGCATCTCTTACGCTTTCCGGGCCGTCAGCTTCTCCTGCATGTACCGTAAAAGGTATTCCAAGCCTTTTTGCTTCAGCAAACAATTCTCCGAATTCCCTTGTTTTATAAATACCTTCAGCACCTGCAAGGTCGATCGCTCCTACACCTTTTCCCAGATATTCTCTTGCCAGATGTATGGTCTCCATATTTTCCTTAAGATTATCCCGTCCTCTTAAACAGCTTAGGATAAAAGTGCATGGAAATCCCGATCTAATAGCTCCTCCAATGGCCGCCTCCACCACGTCCCATTGAGTCATGCCTTCCTTTGTATGCTGCTGCGGTCCTATCCTTATCTCACAATATATAAGACCCTTCTCTCTTTCCTCCTCCAGAAGAAGATACACAGCTTCTCTCATGGCCTCGGGCCTCTGGAGCAATGATTGAGGATATGGGAAAAGCTTCAGATAATCGTTAAGATCTCCTCCCGGGGCCGCAGTCATCCTGCCAAGGAGCTGTTCATCCGATGCATCCTCCCTGATGCCGTTTATGAACAAAAGCCTCCTCAGACTCTTAAGGGATAAAGACCCGTCTATATGAAGATGTAGATCTGATAAAGCAAAGCTTTCCGCTTTCATTATTCCTCCGGTCTATTGCCACTTTTCGTATAAAGCGGGAATTCCGTCCTTTCTGTTCTCTGATATGAGCAGATTCTGATTTACTCCGTTCTTATCCGTAAAGGAGATCATAAGATCCGGGATAGTCTCCGGAAGATATGTATTAATGGAGAATCCGTCTCCTGCTGTAAGGGACTGGATCTCTCCCACCACTGTTTTTTCAAGCAGCTGTTCCCCGTTAAACTCCAAGGTTATAACTTTAAGATCCGTAACATCCCAATCTGCATAAAATACTATATCGGGGCTGAAATCATCGACCGAACAGCTGCCGGCTATATTTCCGCTGAAATCCCTGCCGTATACAAGATGATATACTTCTTCTGCTTCGGTATTATTATCAAGGAATCCTTCGTAAACATCATCTTCCCCATTTCCCGTCGCATCTTCTGTTTCAGCAGGTTCCGATGAAGTCTCTTTGTCTTCCGTAACAGGCTCTGTCTGATCATCTGCTCCTGTTACGCTTTCCGCAGCAGTCTCCGACTGCCCGTCGTCCTCTTTTGTTCCGAGGCATCCCGTAAGAGCAAATACCATCACAAATATGATTACTATGCTTAATATCCTTTTATTTAACATGCGAAAGCTCCTCCCTTACCGTTGCAAGCATATTTTCGTATTTAAGAAGCTTATCCTTCTCTTCCTGTACCTTCTTCTCCGGAGCCTTTTCTATAAAGTTCCTGTTTGAAAGCATTCCTTCCGCTCTTTTTATTTCCGAAAGAAGCCGCTTTTCTTCCTCTAAAAGCCGCTCTTTTTCCTTTTCCATATCGACCAGCTGGTCAAGAGGTATATAAAGGACGCCGTCCTCCAAAACTCTGGACACGGAGCCTTCGGGGATCATGCTGATATCTTCCGTTACCGTAAGATCAGATGCTCTCGAAAGGCCGGTAAAAATATTATTGAATTCCTGATATACCTTTGCACTTTCCGCTGTTTTGGCTGCTATATATACTGCCACCTGTCTTGATATGGGAACATCCTTCTCGGCTCTTATATCCCTGACTGCCTTTACCGCCGCCTTTATCTTTTCCACTGCCATTTCGTCTTCCGTAAAGTTCCAGTCCTCCCTGTACTCCGGCCATGATGACAGCATGATCGTTTCTTCTTTATCCTGAACATTCATAAAAAGCTCCTCTGTGATAAAGGGCATATAAGGATGAAGAAGCTTAAGAGATGTGATAAGCACGTGCTTAAGAGTCCATAAAGCAGCTGCCTTTGTTCTGTCCTCATCATTATAAAGCCTGGGCTTAACCATCTCTATATACCAGTCACAGAATTCTTCCCAGATAAAATTGTAGATCTTTGAAACAGCAACTCCCAGTTCGAACTTATCCATATTTTCCGTAACTTCTCTTGAAAGTTCGTTTACCTTGGAGATGATCCACTTGTCAGAAGGTGTAAGATCAGCCGTACTTATGCCCTCTGCATCTATGCCCTTCTCCGCTGCCTGTTCGAAATTCATAAGGATGAATCTTGTGGCATTCCATACCTTATTGGCAAAGTTCCTGGAGGCCATCATTTTTTCATCGGAGAATCTCATATCATTGCCGGGAGCATTTCCTGTTACCAATGTAAGTCTTAAGGGGTCCGCACCGTAATTCTCTATTACATCAAGGGGATCTATTCCGTTGCCGAGGGATTTGCTCATTTTTCTTCCCTGAGCATCACGGACAAGGCCATGTATGAGCACAGTGTCGAAGGGGCATTTGCCCGTATGCTCCAGACCTGAAAATACCATCCTTATTACCCAGAAGAATATGATGTCGTAGCCTGTAACAAGCACATCAGTCGGGTAAAAATACTCAAGCTCCCTGGTGTTTTCAGGCCATCCCATGGTTGAAAAAGGCCATAGGGCGGAAGAAAACCAGGTGTCGAGAGTGTCAGGATCCTGATGTATATGAGTGCTTCCGCATTTCGGGCATTTAGCAGGAGCCTCTGACTCCGGTGCAACGATTATCTCATTGCAGTCGTCGCAATAATATGCAGGTATCCTGTGGCCCCACCACAGCTGCCTTGAAATACACCAGTCCCTTATATTTTCCAGCCAATGCAGATATGTTTTCCCATATCTGTCAGGCACGAACTTTAAAGTTCCATCCTTAAGCACATCAATGGCAGGTTTCGCAAGATCTTCCATCTTAACGAACCACTGCTGCTTAATAAGCGGCTCTATAACTGTCTTGCATCTGTCATGAGTGCCTACATTATGCACATGGTCCTCTATGCCTTTCAGCAAACCGAGGCTTTCAAGATCGTATACCACCTTTTTCCTTGCATCAGATGCCGAAAGACCGCAGTATTCCCCGCCGTTTTCGTTAATGGTGCCGTCATCATTCATTATGTTGATCTCAGGCAGGTCATGTCTTCTGCCCATTTCGAAATCATTGGGGTCGTGGGCAGGTGTTATCTTTACGGCACCTGTGCCGAATTCCATATCCACATATTCGTCTGCGATTATGGGGATCTCTCTGTTCATCAGAGGAAGGATCGCTGTTCTTCCTATAAGATCCTTATATCTTTCATCCCCGGGATTTACGGCAACAGCCGTATCCCCAAGCATGGTCTCGGGCCTTGTGGTAGCAACCTCGATCTTAAGATCCGAATCCTTTATGGGGTACTCTATATGCCAAAGATGTCCTTCCTTTTCCTCATACTCTACTTCCGCATCGGAAATGGTCGTCTGACAGACAGGACACCAGTTTATTATCCTGCTGCCTTTATATATAAGCCCTTTATTGTACAGATCGATAAAAACCTTCTCAACAGCCTTGGAGCATCCCTCATCAAGGGTGAATCTGGTCCTGTCCCAGTCGCAGGAGGAACCCATCTTTTTAAGCTGGTTTATTATGGTGCCGCCGTATTCCTCCTTCCACTTCCAGGCTCTCTCAAGGAATCTTTCTCTGCCCAGATCTTCCTTTGTTATGCCTTCCTTCTGCATAGCTTCGGTGATCTTTACCTCCGTTGCTATGGAAGCATGGTCCGTTCCGGGCTGCCAAAGGGTCTCATACCCTTCCATTCTTTTGAATCTTATCAATATGTCCTGCAGGGTGTTGTCCAATGCATGGCCCATATGAAGATGTCCCGTTATATTGGGGGGAGGGATAACAATGGTAAACGGCTTTTTGTCCTCGTTTACCTCCGCATGGAAATATCCCTTATCCATCCATTTTTTATATAATCTGTCCTCTATTTTTTTAGGATCGTAATTCTTATCCAAATTCATTATCATCTCCTGCAAATTACTCTGCTTCTTCTGTCCCTTCATCCTCGGCGGTAAAAAGGGCCTGAGCGAATTCCCCGGGATCAAATCTCTGAAGGTCTTCCGTCTTTTCTCCCACACCTATATATTTTACAGGCACATCCAGTTCTGTCTGTATCGCAACGGCGATCCCGCCCTTTGCAGTACCGTCAAGCTTTGTGATTATTATGCCTGTGATGTCTGCAGCAGACTTGAATTCTCTTGCCTGCACCAGAGCATTCTGTCCCGTAGTCGCATCGAGAACTATGAGAGATTCTTTTAATGCCTCGGGATATTCTCTTTCTATTACCCGGTTGATCTTGGAAAGCTCATTCATAAGGTTCTTCTTATTCTGGAGTCTTCCTGCCGTGTCCACAAGCAGGATGTCGGCGTTCCTTGCCTTTGATGCCGATATGGCATCAAAAACCACCGCTGCAGGATCTGCGCCTTCAGATCCCGATATGAGGTCTGCACCTGCCCTGTTCGCCCATTCCCTGAGCTGTTCTGTGGCGGCTGCCCTGAAGGTGTCAGCTGCTGCTATAACGACCTTTTTGCCATGCTTTCTGTACAATGCGGCAAGCTTACCGCAGGTGGTAGTCTTCCCGACTCCGTTTACTCCGATAACAAGAACGACGCTTTTGTTATCCTCGAAGTCGTAACACTTACGGTCCACCGTCATCTTTTCCGTAAGCTTGTCCGTAAGGAATACCCTTACCTCATCCGGATCCTTGATCTTATTCTCTTTGACGGACTCCCTCAGCTCTTCTATAAGCTCGTCGGTCGTATTTACACCCATGTCCGCCATGATCAGGGTATCATAAAGCTCCTCGTAAAAATCCTCATCAATATGGGTGAAGCCGTTGAAAATATATGCAAGACCGCCCCTGGTCTTTTTAAGACCTGATATCAGCTTTTTTAAAAAGCCCTTTTTTTCTTCTGCCATCTATATCCCTTTTCAGAATTCCTCTTCCGGTTCGTCAGCCTTTGCTGCTGCCGTATCCATTTGTGTATCCGTTACCTTAAGATCCTTCTCTTCCTTGTTCTTTTTATCCTTGTTATCCGTATCCTTGGCCATAAGAGCAGTCACAAGATATGCTGCACCTTCCACTATAAGCGCTATTCCGATAAATCTCATAAATCCCTTAACCGTGCTGAAGGGATTAACAAAGACAAGAACACCTAAAACCAAAACTGCCGCACCCATGGCAAGAGGCACCCACCAGTATTTCATGGAATTGCCTTTAAGCTCCAAAGAATCCTGGATCTTCTCTGCTCCGCCATAAAGGAGCACAACAGCTAAAGCATAGGGTATTACCTCTGATACCTTATCCGGCAGGATAAAAAGAAGAACAGCCAGCACAATGGCAAAAAGGCCAAGGGCCAGATCTTTGCTCTCTTCTCCCTTCTTTCTGCCCCTTAAGTATGTAAATATCTTTACTATACCCATCACAAGCAGTATAACGGCCAGGATATCGCATAAAACAGACGTCGATACTTCAGGTTTCGTAAGAAGCACGATACCGAGTATTATGCATAGTACAGCCATAAGAAACGAATTAGCCATAACCTTTTTAAATTTTTCAGACATTTTCTTTTCCTCCTGATCATTCCAGTGCTGCATCCAGAAGACTTACGCTTACCATAGTCGATACACCTTTCTCCTGCATGGTTATTCCGTAAAGAGTATCTGCCGAATTCATGGTAGCTCTCCTGTGCGTTATGATTATAAACTGAGTCCCTTCCGCCAATGACTCCACATATCTTGCATATCTGCCGACATTTTCGTCATCCAGAGCCGACTCTATCTCATCATGTAAACAGAACGGAGACGGATTGAGTCTTTGTATGGCAAAAAGCAATGCAATGGCCGTAAGAGCCTTTTCTCCGCCGGACATCTGCAACAGATTCTGAAGCTTCTTTCCCGGAGGTGATGCTGAGACAATGACGCCTGCATTAAGCACGTCCTCTCCTTCCACCAGTTCCAGGTTTGCATGGCCTCCGCTGAACAGCTGACTGAAGACCTTGTTGAACTCCTCTTTTATCTCCCTGAATTTCGTTTCAAACCTTTCAGCCATGGCCTTGTTCAGGGAATCTATTATTCCGTTGAGCTTCTTTTCTGATTCCAGAAGATCCTGCTGCTGTGTACTTAGGAGCGTATATCTTTCATTTACTTCCTTATACTCTTCTATGGCATTTACATTTACGTCACCAAGATCTCTGATCTTTGCTTTTACGGAGTTGACATTCCTTTTAAGGGTCTGGTTGCTTAATGATTTAAGCTCGTTATCGGAGACCTCAAGGGCCTTGGAATAAGTTAATCCGTATTCTTCAAAGATATATGCCGTAAGATCGGTGATCTGCTCCGTAAGTCTCTCGTTCTGAGATGTCAGCCTGAAATGTTCTTTATCGAGCTGATTTATAAGATCCGCCAGTTCATCTCTCTTATTAAAGAACTCCTTATGCTCCCCGCTGAGTTTTTCCTTTTCCGAGAGGATATCCTTAAGTTCTTCCCTGACCTTTCCTTCTTTTTCTTTAAGCTCTGAAAGGTATTTCTCCAGGTCTTCGACTTCCTTTTCCATTCCTTCCTTTTCTCTGGCATAGGAACCGGCGCTCTCCTCCATTCTTTTAATGTTTTCCTGCTGAAGAAAGATCTCTCCTGTTATCCTCTTTATATTCTCCTCCGAAAAGGCGATCTGCTGGGAGATCTCTGCTATCTCACCGGATATCCTTGAATCGGATTCCATGATGGACTGTTCCTTTTCCCTCTCGGAATGTATGCTTAAAGCCAATTCCTCCAGTTCTTTGTTAAGATCAGTCCTTCCGCCTATAAGGGCTCCTATTTTATCTTCCAGATCTCCTATTTCTTTAAGAGCTTCTGCCTTTTGGGAAAGAAGTGCCTCTTCTTCAGCCTTAAGGCCTTCGTATATATTGTATTTCTCTGCCTTAAAGGCCTTGATACGATCAAGCTCCATAAGAGCTTTATTCTCGTCTATACGAAGAGTTCCTATCTCGTCCTGCAGTTCTTCTGCCCTGTGCCTCGAGTCGCTTTCCTTTCCCGAAAGCCTTTCTGTTTCTTTTTTCAGATCGTTGAATCTGACAAAAGCTTCCTCTGTCTGTTTCTTAAGGTCTGTAAGGTCTCTCCCCCTGGAGAGGAATCCCATACGGTTCTTGCTGGCACCGCCGGATATGGAACCTCCCTTTTGGAAGTTCTCCCCTTCCAGAGTAACGATCCTCAGATCGAATTTATATTTCCTGGCAAGCGTCAGAGCATGCTCCATCGTGTCACATACAACGATACCGCCCAAAAGATGCTCTTTAAGAACATCGTACTTTTTGTCGCATGATACAAGATCCTTCGCATTCCCTATAACGCCCGGTTCCCCGGATATCTTATCCATTCCGGAAACCGTATTGGGCTTAACGGATGTAAGGGGCAGGAATGTTGCCCTTCCGTACTTGTTGTATTTAAGGAAATCGATAAGTATCCTGGCTGTAGACTCGTTATCCGTAACTATATTCTGGACTCTTGCGCCGAGAGCAGTCTCGATGGCAACTTCATATTTTTTATCGACTTTTATAAGGTCTGATACAAGACCCTCTATGCCCGGTTCTTTGCCCTTTTCCTCCATTATGTGCTTTATGCTTACGGAGTATCCGTCAAAGCTCTCCGAAATGCTCTTAAGGGCATTGTATCTGGAAAAAAGATCCTTGTATTCCGATTCGGCCTTGCCTGCTTCATGCTGAAGGTTTTCCAGTTTTTCCAGGAATTCATCCTTTTCCTGAATGGATTTTTTGTATTTTTCTTCTTTCTTGCTTATAAGATCCCTTAAT
>CADBUJ010000009.1 GCA_902797845.1 uncultured Eubacteriales bacterium
CCCCATGGTAATTGCACTTCTTGGAGCATGTGTACTGAGGGTAGTATGGGTCTTTACGGTATTTCAGATAGACAGATTCCACAAGCTTGAGTTTCTTTATATCTCATATCCCATATCATGGATAGTAACGTTGGCTGCTGTATCAGTTGCCCTGGCGGTGGTATGGAGGAATAAGATAACAAGGAGAAATATATGAAAACAGTGATGATAACAGGTGCATCCCGGGGCATAGGACGGGAGACCGCCATAAGATTTGCATCACCTGACACAGCTCTTGTACTTTGCTGCGAGAAAGAAAAAGACAGCCTGGAAGAAGTACGGGAGATAGCAGAGAAGAAGGGCAGCAGCTGCCTTTTGTATGAAGGAGACCTTTCTGTATTCGAAAATGCAGAAGAGGCCGTAAAGAACGCCATAGGAAGGTTTTCCAAAATAGACATACTTATAAATTCTGCAGGCATAAGCCTTACAGGGCTTTTTACGGATACGGACCCTTCGGATCTTAAAAGGATAATGGACGTAAATCTGGGTTCGGTATACAACTGCTGCAGAAATGTGCTTCCCTTCATGCTTTCGGAAAACAAAGGCAGGATAATAAATATATCATCCATATGGGGCATTACGGGAGCAGCCTGCGAGGTCCTTTACAGCGCATCAAAAGCCGCCGTTATAGGATTTACGAAGGCTCTCGGGAAAGAATATGCTCTGTCCGGCATAAGGATAAATGCCATAGCTCCCGGAGCAGTGGACACGGATATGAATAACTGTCTTTCAGAAGAGGATAGAGAGATCCTTCTTAAGGAGCTTCCCATGGGAAGGATGGCAAGGCCCGATGAGATAGCGGACTTTGTTTATGATGTGGCCATTGGCCCCGACTATCTTAATGCCCAGGTACTTTCCATAGACGGGGGTATAAGCTGAACCTGCCTATGTATTGCAGAAATAAAAAGACACTGCCTTTATAAGAGGCAGTGTCTTTATTATTTTGTCTTATATTTCTGAGCTATCTTATCCTCAAGCTCCATGGCTACCTTTTCCGAAACACCGTGGGACCTTTCTTCTGCCACCTGATTCTCAAGGACCATTTCTTCCTCAAGAGTCCTTATGACCTCCGATTCCTCCCACCAGTCCTGAAGGCCGTTCTTTTGTTTTTCCATGGCCTCTTCCACAGGCATGACATCAGTGTCTTCCTCCAGATAATCTATAAGCTCCTGAACGCCTTCCCTTGTTTTGTTGTTTATAAGGAAGATCCTTTCACAGCCGGCATCGATCAGCCATTGACGTACCATGGGCACATTTGCTCCCGGAGCATCAACTCTTGTAATGATGCCGATCATAGGCCTTGTCATCATACCGGCGATGTTCGGACCCATAAGATTGTAGGGCTCGTCGGCGGCCACCACCTGCGCCAGGACATCAGCATCGAAGGAAAAGCATCCCAAAGCATGGGACAGTCTTTTTGATTCCGCGTATTCTCCGGGGGTATCTATGACTTCTTCGTCTGTCTTAACATATTGTGTCTTTACGTAATGAAGATCCTCTCCCCTCATGGCCTGGGTAAGAGATGTCTTTCCGGCCTCACTTCTGCCGGCGAGAAATAGCTTTTTCATTCTTCCGTGTAATCCTCGATGGGAGTCTTTGGGGTGCTTTCGTTTGACCATTCGATCTCCCCTTTTTGCTGTTTCCTTATGGCCTCTTCAAGAGACATGGGTTTGATGGGAGTTTCCAGATACTCGCGAAGTTCGTCCACTCCCTCACCTGTAATATTGTTTATCTTGAATATACGCTCGCATCCCGACTGACGGAGCCATTGCTCCACCATGGGGACATTGGCGTGAGGAGAATCTATCTTCGTAATGATGCCTATCATGGGCCTTGTGGCCCAACCGATAACGCCCGGCTCGTGAAGGTTGTAGGGCTCGTCTGCAGCCACCACCTCAGCCAGCACATCGGAATCAAAGGAAAAGCATCCCAGAGCAAAATCAAATTTTTTGCATTCCGTATATTCCCCGGGTGTATCGATGGTAATATCCCAGGTCTTTGTATATTGGGTTTTTTCGTAGTGGGGATCTTCCCCTTTAAGTCTTTGTGTAAGTGTGGTCTTGCCGGACTCTGTCCTGCCGTTTAAGAATAATTTGTTCATAAAATACGCTTGCTGATAATCGTTTGCTTTAAAAAAGCTGCCTGAGGCAGCTTATCTCTGGGTTATGGGGCAGACATCGTAATGGAGGTCGTAGCTGAAAAATTGGACGATACCCTTTATTGCAGACTGTACCTGGGATATCTCCCCTGTTATGATCAAGGATCCGCAAAAACGATCCATAAATCCTATATCTATCTGACCGTATTTCGTTGCCATGTCTGCAGCTATTATCACGGATTCCCAGGGAGTAAGACGCATGATGCCTATGGCCCTTCCCGTGGGATCGTCTCCCGCATGGAATCCTATATTAAGAGCGAGATTGGTATATACGGGATCGGACGAAACGCCGATTATATGAGCTATATCAATGGATCTTCCCGGCACTCGGACCCTTGTGATCCTGGCCTTGTCTCCATCTGTCTGTCTTGCTATATCCTGCAGGACCTGATCCAGCTCCGCTTTATTGTTTATGCGGACATAATCGTTGAATATCTGGCCCGGAACATGAGGCTTTTCTCTGGTGTCCATGAGATCACCTCTTTGTCATGGGGCATGTAACGTAGCCCAGGGTGCCGCCGAAATAATCCAGTATCTCCTGAACTGCAGACTCCACTTCGGAGATCTCTCCGGTTATTATCAAGGTTCCGCTGAATCTGTCTGCAAATCCAAGATAAACATTACCGCTTTTAACAGCTATATCTGATGCGATAACAGCCGATTCCGGGGGAGTCATATTCATAATGCCTATGGCGGAGGTGTGATAATCGATCTGAGGATTAAGTCCCAGCTTTTGATACACTATGGGCATGGGGCCTCCTATAACATGGGCAAGGGTTATTTCTTTGCCGGCAACCGTTTCCTGTACTATTCGGAATTGATTGCGATTGGATTCGTTCATAATAATGCTCTTCCTTCTGAACTGAAATCAAAATTAGGCAAGATATATTCTATCATCATTGCAAAAAAAGGTAAATAAGGGAGTTTACTTTAAGTCCGTACATGGAAGGAAGTTTCTTCCTCTGAAGGTGCCGTGTATCCTGTTGATTCCTGACTTGTTATGCCCTTTCCGGAATTCGGGTCTCTTGAAGATAAGATCGTATCTGTTATGAATAAGCCCGTAAGGATGATGCATACGGCAATCAGTACTTTGGACTTTACTTTCCTTAAAAGGTCATCCAGAAGAGGGGAGACTATGTATGTAAATACCGTACAGCCCACGCCGAACATAAGGATACCTTCGGCGCAGATCCTGCCGTTAAGGTTGATGAAATATCCTGTGTAATCCCACCATCTTACGCCGTATCTAAGCTCTATGATCACGGATGAATAGTATTCCAGTGTTCCGCAGAAGAACATGGATGCCAGGAAAAAGATGGGAGGCCTGTGTCTTACCCTGTAAAGTACGGAAAGTGAAAGGACAACTCCCACACCGTATATAGGGAGCCACGGGCCGTGAAGGAATCCCCTGTTTACAAAGTCCCCTACGGTTATGTAATGGAGTATTACTTCCCAAAGCCATCCCAGCACGGAATAGATAAAAAACAATGCAAAAAATGATGGAAGGGAATAGTGCCTAAGGTAAGGGTGCTTAAGCAGCTCTCTTTTCTTTATGGGCACAGGTGACAGGAGCAAGGGATATGTTTCCTGCTCCAGGGCAGACATATAGGTATGGTATTTGCCTGTTTTCAGAACGAAACGGTCAAACTGCCTGTCCCTTTCGTCATATTTTTTGATTATGCCCAGATTGGATTCTATGATGCCCCATAAACCCTTCCTTCTTTCGGGAAGCTCCGGTATGGATTCCTTGATCTCCTCTATGTCAGCATAAGCTTTTTCAAGCTCTTCATGTGATGCGGGCTCAAAGATGATGTCGTTTAAGAGAATGGCCCTGTCCTGAGGAGATGTTTCCAGAAATGCGGAACGAAGCTCCTTATAATAGGCAGCTCTGGTGCTCTCTCTGTATGGATTCGTAAAGAGCAGTCCCGAGATGCCTGCGGTAAGTACATTTACTATCTGCCATCCGATAAAGGACATATCCAGCTTAAAGCATTCCAGCTTGTGACCATCCATCATCCGCTGGGACAGCTGCAGGGCCTCCTTTGGCTTAACATTGGGATTTTCGGCCAGTATGTAAGGCACCATGGTATAAGAGTATCTTTTTATAAGACCACCCACCACGGTAAGCATCCACAAGGTAAAGAACAATGAACGGTAAGCCAGTACTCTGGCTGCATTTATCCAGGCACCGTGCTGGTACAAAAAGAGGAACCGGGATACGGACACATCCTTATAAGTGCCTCCCTCCATAAATATACGTTTCATTATGGTCTCGTAGACATTGGAGATGAACAGCCACAGAAAAAGCACGAGGAGTGCCACTCCGATCAAAGTGAATACGGAGCTTACAGTGGGTTCGTTTATTACATTTTGGATAAATGTGCCTATCTGGATAATAAAAGTACCGGAATAGAGGCTTGAGACGACCTGAGCAAAAACTCCGTCCTTATAAGCCACTTCCAGTCCTCCGAGAGCTGCCTCGCCCGGTGCGGACGGCTCATAATCGGACAGCTTCTCTGTTATAAAGCCGGCAATTCCTCCCGCTTCGCCTATATCCTCGGCAAGATCACCCACATGGAAGATGGGATGTTCTGTGCCGCTTTCCATAAAGGAAAAGATGGAGGTGGTATTTGAAAGCCTTGCAAAAAGCAGGGATGAAGAATACTGGGTTACAAAAAAGGCAGCAAAAAGACAGGTCAGAACGAAAAGGAAATAGTGACCTGACATACTTTGCATTGCCCTTTTTTTAAGATTTGAGATGTTCATTTTCAGAGATATCCCCGGCAAAAAATGAATTAAATAAATACATATCCATAAATTTATCAAATAGTATCAGGAATTACAAATAATACTTGATTTTTCTTGTATATTGTAGATTCCTAAAGTATAATTTATCTAGTGTAAAAAATTAATCAGGTGTGAAAAAACATGAAAAAAATCCTTAATTTGGCTGTAACTTTTTTTGCGTTTACGGTTTTGTTCTTTTCATTACAGATCAAGGCTCTAGCAGTAGAAGACTACGAGCCTTATTCTTCGTCAGATACTGCCGAGATTATTAAATATTTTGTAATGGATGAGGGCATACTCGTGCCCACTGTTTCCTTTGAGTACGAAATAACGGGTGAGAGTATCGTCATAGGAGAGGAAACGACCATACAGGGACCTGAAAGCCATAAGATAACCATATCCTCTGCGGATTTCAATGCAGATACCGCTGCCTACAGCACAGTCCGGACCGGCGACGCTCTGGAGCTTCCTGAAGGCAGTCAGTATTGTAAAGCATCCGCAGAAGTTTTGTTTAACGGAGTTACATTTACAGAGCCCGGAATATACACATATAAGGTAACGGAAATAAAGGATGATGCTCCGGATGGTCCTGTGATCTTCGATGAAAGCCGGGATAGATATCTTGTAGTCCAGATAGGCAACGATCCTGATGAGGAGGACGGCTACAAGCTTAAGACTCTTTCAATAAACTGGCTGGGAGAGGATAAGGAGACAAAGACAAATGCCTTTACGAATTCCTACAGATCCACCTCTCTTTCCATCAAAAAGCAGGTACAGGGAAACGGCGGAAGGACCGACAAATACTTTTGTTTTACGGTAAGTCTTTCGAATATCCTTCCCGGAACCAGGATCCTTGCAGATCTTGAAGGAGCGGATGCAGTAACGGACAAGGGCCCTGCCACAAAGGAAGAATACAGAGAAAAGGAAAATGTTCTGTATCTGGAAGGGGACGAGAACGGAAATGCAGTAGGAAAGTTCTATCTGAAGGACGGACAATACATCACCTTAAAAGGGATCCCTTACGGAAGCAGCTACGCTGTAACGGAAGATCCGGAGGATTACACATCTGCAGAAAAGACAGATGATCATACGGATGATGTATCGGGAACTGCAGAAGATACAGAGATAAAAACCGGATATACAAATACTCTTGATATAAATCCCTTACTGGGAATAGTAAGAAGCTTCTGGCCCCTTATCCTCGTGGCTGCAGGGATCATCGGGATCGCAGCAGTCCTTTTATGGGGCAGAAAAAGGGCTGATCATAAGTAATTATGAAAAAAAACAACAGGAAAAAGTTAAGGATCATACTGATCATTTTTTTCGTTGGTCTTATAGCAGCAGGTGTGATCATGATGATCCCCACTTTTAAGGTTTTTATCAAAGCCGGAAAGACTTATGAGGAATACGATCCCGAAGAGGACGGCTCCATGGAGGAGCTTGGAGCTGTGGCATGGCTCAAGGTGGACGATACAGGAATAGATCATCCCGTCATGCAGGGTAATGATAACAGGGAATATCTCAATAAGGCGCCGGACGGCACAGAATCCTACGGGGGATCCATTTATCTTGATTACAGGAATAAAGCGGATTTTTCCGACGAGCTTATGATCATTTACGGACATCATATGCAGCTGGGATATATGTTCGGAGCGCTGGATGATTTCAGAGACAAAGAATATCTCGAGAGTCACAGCACCGGAAGGCTGATCCTTAAGGACGGGACCACTTTGGAATTAAGGATATTTGCATCCATGGAGGAGGACAGCGGTTCCTCTCTCTTCAGCCTTGATGATAAAGAAATAGATATTATAAAAGATAAAGCCTTTGTTTATACAAAGGATCCCAAAGGTCCTGTTGTGATGATGTGCACATGCACAGAGGACATGAACGAAATGAGGACCATGGTTTTTGCTGAAATAACAGATCGTAAATAGGGGAGACCCGGGAGGAAGCTTTGCTTAAAAAAATTCTGACAATCTTTTCCGTAATATGTGTCCTGCTCAGTGCGGGGCAGAAGGCATATGCCTTTGAGGAAACAGAAATAGAGATCTATGTATCTTCGAATACAGATATGACGGTAGTCCTTGAGAGCACCGACGGATTCGGCATACATGAAGAAACTGACCTTAAGGCGGATGAGGAAGGCGTGATAAAAGTATCCTTTGACCAGCCGGGCGAATATAAACTGGCGGCATATGGAACGGATCTTCCGGCAGACAAAAGGGAGCTGGTGATCCAGGTGGTGGCTGACGGGGAATATCTTAACGGAAGCGTAATCCTCGGTTCTGAAGGAGAAAAGGAAGAGAAGCTTTATTTTGAAAGAGAGCTTCCTACGGAAACGGAAATCGAAACGGACACTGAGCCTTTGTCGGAAACGCTTACGGAGACTGAGACAGAGGAGCAGACATTTGATGCTCCGCCTAAGAGTCCTCCTGACAACGGAACAAATTCTCCTACGGGAGATCCCTTCAGTCCCGGAGGAGTGATCGGCATCATAATAACGGCAATGATCATGCTCGCATCGGCAGCAGCCATCAAAAATCATAAAAGAGGTAAAAGACTTGAAGAATAAATCCAGACAGGTCAAAAAAATATTATCATTCCTGCTGATCCTTGTAATGACCATGGGAGTTTTCCAAAACGCCTTCTCAGACAGGATCTTATATGCAGAGGAAACAGATGCCAAAGAAGCATCCGGTGATGCGGAGCCTGCAGGGGAGCAGATACCTGAGAGCAAACCGGATGAGGAAGAGTCTGACCGGGAAAAGGGCTACAGGCTGCTAATTCACGGCAAGGACGAGAATAATGTGACCATGCCGGAGGGAAGCTATTCCCTTTACTATGCAAAGGACGAAGAAGAGGCCGCAAGGCTTTACAGTCTTGTGGAGCTTTTGCTTATGGTGGAAAAAGATCCGGATGCATATAGTGAGGATATTTTCTCTGAAGAAGAAAACAAGCTTCTTGAAGAAAGTCTTTTAAAATTCGAAAGACAGGAAAGAACATATTATCTTTCACAGGAAAAGGGTGAGCCTGTCCTTACGGACGAAATGGGCAGGGTAAAGATCCTGGACCTTGCGGACGGATATTATATCCTTTGTTCGGCTATAGAAGACGATCTTTATTCTCCTGAAAGGGAGCTTGCCATCATAAATATCTCCGGTGATGAGACCGTATTCTATCCGGAGTACACCAAGACATTTTTCGAAAAAGAAGAGAAGACGGATAGCAATGTCTACGACTGCATTTTTGTGATCTCAGAGGAAAAACCGGAAGATGAGACATCAAAAAATGAAACTCAGGATAATGAGGAAGAGTCTTTAAATATACCAGATGATCCAGAAATAATATCTGAAACAGATAATAGTAAAGACGGCGGGGAGGAAGAGAACGCAGATGATGCATCAGAAGAAACGGTCTTTACCACCATTACGGAATCAAAGGATGATCCCCTTCTTTCTGTGCAGAATCTTTCCGATGATACAAAGAGTCTGATAATAAAAGAGACATTTAAGATGCTTAATGCGGCTCCTGAAGATCAGGTGCCTGTTACGGCAGACGGTATAACCATAGAAAAGATTGCTATAAGGTGGCTTTCCGCCTCAACAGGTCAGGAAGAAAGCGCAAAATATGATGATCTTGAGCTGAAGCCTCTTAACGATATAGTACCCAACCAGCAGTTCCAGATAGATGTGGCCTTTTCAGGAAAAGGTTCCATTTATGCGGGAGATGTGGAGATAGTCATCCCTGCATATATCTGGAAGGACAGAAACGGAAATGAACCCGGTGTCCTTACCCTGGCCGTACCCATGGAGGGCCAGGGCAACAGTACTGCGGATTTTGCATGGAAGAGAGTCGGAGATACGGCCGTTATAACAAATATCCGTTCTCTTTCAGCTGGTTCAAAATATATGATCCAGGGCACGTTCAGGATGACCAGCCCTGACCCCAACGCGAATCCGTCCAATTTTACCACCACCAATGCCCATGACATGATGGATATAGATACTATTCACGAAGGGGAATACAAGGGCGAATCAGATGCTCTTTTTGCTGTAATAAACGTAACCACTCCGAGAACTTTAGAGACTATCTCCTTAAGATCCAACGATATATTTGCAAAGCTGGATACATATGTTCATGCTGCGGCTGCCACAAAGACAGCCTACGACAAGATAGCAAAGAAGTACAATATATGGTTCGACTATAAAAAGGCAGGTGTCCCTGCGGAGCTTTTGCCCGAATCACCGGAGGATTACCTTTACGTCAAATGGTATGCAGACGGAAGAGCTACGGGAAACCAGCCCTTTACAATGACAATTACCGATCAGGTTGAAAATACGGCCTTCAGGATAGATGACGGACGCAATGACGAATTTACGGTTGATCCCATTCTTCTCGGAATCTCCGGAGTGCCCGGAGGAGCCATAAAGTCCGAGGACGGAAAAACCATCACAGCGGAAATATTTGAAGGATATACCATATATGACAAATCCTGTTATGTATGGGTATGCTACCCCAAATCTCAGTTTACTGATCACGGAGCTACATACAAGGTATACAACACACAGACCATTACTGTCACCGGAGCCGATGACGGAGAAGTGAGCACTGTAGACGCAAGGGCTGAAGTGGCATTCAGGATACCCATCGTCTGGAAGATAGACAAGGTATGGAATTACAACGAAGATCAATTTCAGGCAACTCTTGAAGAAAGGATCGAGAGAAGGCCTGAAAGGCTCTATGTATGGATCGATGACGAGAGCACCGGAAAGAAAAAGGTAAGGGAATGGTATCTCGATGAGGAAAACAACTGGCATGTGGAATGGGAGGATGACGGTTCTGTTTCCGATTACGAAGCATACGAGCATACATACGATGTGTCCAGATGGAATCATATGGAGGGAGAAGGATCTTCCAAATATGCCATAGTGGAGGGCAGAGGAGAAAATATCTATACCGATGATTTCAGATGGTATTACTATGCCTGGTGGTATGACCATTACAAGACGGAATATGACGAGGCCACACATACCTGGACCTTCTACAACGATTACCATGAGGCTCAGATCTGGGGCGACGAAGGCGGAGCCGACATGGAGGTCGGCAAAAAGGCTCTTGATCATACAAACAACAATAGGAGAGCCGTATCGGACAAGGATCTGAAGCTTTTAAGAGAAGGAAACGAGACTACACCTATAAATTACAGGGTCACTGCTATAGCAAGATCCCTTATGAATACCATAGAACCGGGTGCCCATTCATGGGAAACTGACAAGCACGGTGCGAGATATGTGGTACTTGAACTCCATGACCATGACGAATATCTGGAAGGGCGACAGCTTCTGGATGATGAATTCCGTATCGCTTCAGTAACAATGGAACCGGCTCTTATCCACAGATGGAAGCCCCTTGAAGAGGGCGTAGGAGAAGGAATCTTCGAATATGACCATAACGAGGCTGTGGAGCTTTTCGGCCTTAATAACGGGGAATGGATAAAATACGCTGAGCTTTCACCTGAAATGGAGGTTACCGTATCAAACGGTGCCACAAACGAAGGGATGACGATATACCTTCCGGAGGGAATTACGGAAGTAAAAGAGAAAGTCCGCTCCAACGGAGCCATGATAGAGCTTTCCTACGAGCTGGGCGTAGTCATCTTCCCTACGGAAAAGGTACAGGAAAAGGTGGAGGAGTTATTTGAATCCACTGATTATGCCATGGCCAGATCCCACAATTATGTTACCGGCACTCTCTATAATGATGAAGAGGATGTGCTTGGGACTCTGGACAAATGGGATTCCACATATCTCCACGGAAGAAATTACAGGCTGGCAGCAGATCTTGACAAGACAACAGTCCATGAGGAAACTGACAGGCTGAACAGAAGACTTGGCTTTAAGAATACCATCACCTTAAGGCAGCAGAGCAATATAACACTTCAGGACGATTACAAACAGGCCCTTAAGGAATGGGATGTTCCTTACACGGAAAGAGGAGTATTCTATGACCTTCTCCCTGCCGGAATGACTGCGGAAGAAGGATCGTTCACCATTGACCACGGTACTATAGAGACCGTGGATATCATAGAGAATTACAAGGAAACCGGACGTCAGCTCGTTATCGTTAAGGCAGCTCTTGATGAGAACATGTATTACAGGCATAAGGATACGCTGGATTCCTTTACTGGAGACGAATCCTATCCTCAGGAAGGCTACGGG
>CADBUJ010000010.1 GCA_902797845.1 uncultured Eubacteriales bacterium
ATCCCATCTCTTGTCAAAATCTTCTTTGGGAACAAGGAAATATTCCTGCTCTGCTCCCGTATTTACGGTAATCCTTTTAGCAGTTACATCTCCCATGAGTCTTACAAGACGAAGGGCTTCTTTATTTATAGCTTCGCATGATCTTAAAAGAGGTGTCTTTTTATCAAGAGTCTAGCCTGTATAAGAGCAGAAAATAGTGGGAATGCAAAGAATAGCACCGTTCTTATATTCGTGGATAAAAGCCGGTGATGTGGTATCCCAGGATGAATATCCTCTTGCTTCAAAAGTAGCTCTGATGCCTCCTGAAGGAAGGGATGATCCGTCAGCTTCTCCTTTAATAAGCTCCTTGGCAGAGAATTCCATAAGAACATGGGAATTATCTATAGGTGAGATAAAGGATTCGTGCTTCTCAGCTGTAACACCTGTAAGAGGCTGGAACCAATGTGTATAATGTGTTGCACCGTTTTCTATGGCCCAGTCTTTCATGGCATTTGCAACGATCTCAGCCACGTGAGGATCCATTTCTTCACCTTTATCCACACTTTCGTGAAACTCGGCATATATCTTCTTGGGAAGCCTTTCCCTCATGGTGGCATCATCAAAAACCTTGGAACCGAATATTTCTGAAATATTGATAATATCGCCCATTTACAGTACTCCTTTAAAAATAAAACACCTTAATATTCTAGCAAAATACATATCCTTACGCAAGAATACCCATGTAATAAAAGCCTTTGCATTCCGTCAGCTTAACATCTTTAATCTTACCTATAAGGCTTCTGTCTCCCGGAAGATGGACTACAGTATTGCACGAGAGCCTTCCTGTTACCATGGAGGGATCTTTTTCATCTTTTCCTTCGATAAGCACAGGCATTGTCCTGCCTAAATGCCTGGCAGTAACTTCTGCTCCTATGGCAGATACCTTTTGAAGCAGCTGATCAAAACGTTCTTTTATCTCCTCATCTGTTGAAAGGTTCTCCATAAGGGCGGCCTTTGTATTGCGTCTCTTTGAATATATAAAAGTATATGCGCTGTCAAATAAAGCTTTTTCCGCCACATCCAAAGTATCGAGGAAGTCCTTTTCCGTTTCAGTGGGAAATCCTACTATAATATCTGTGGTCACTGACATATCAGGGTTCTTTTCTTTCAGCATATAAAGCTTTTCAAGATATTCCTCCCTGGTATAACCGCGATTCATGTCCTTTAAAACTTTGTTGCTCCCGGATTGAAGAGGTAAATGAAAGTGATCACAAATGTTGTCATATGATGCACAGACATCCATAAGATCCGTGGACAGATCCTTCGGATGTGACGTCATAAATCTAACTCTCTTTAAACCGGAAATCTCTGCGACCTGTGACAAAAGCTCTGCAAAAGATATCTTTTCTTCAAGGGTCTTCCCGTAGGAATTAACATTCTGCCCAAGGAGCATAACCTCAAGAACACCCTGATCCACTACCTTTTTGATCTCATCAATGATATCTTCAGGCTTTCTGCTCCTTTCCCTTCCTCTTACATAGGGAACGATGCAATAGCTGCAGAAGTTATTGCATCCGAACATGATATTGATGCCGGTTTTGAAAAAGTATTTTCTCTCTACAGGCAGGTCTTCAACTATAATATCGCTTTCATCCCATATATCTATTACCTGCTCTCCTGTTTCAAGACATGTCCTAAGAAGCTCAGGGAATTTGAAGATATTATTTGTTCCGAAAATGATGTCAACATAATTGTAGCTTTTACGTATCTTTTCTACAGCAGCCTGTTCCTGCATCATACAGCCGCAAAGGCCTATTATCTTAGAAGGATCCTTTTCCTTGCTTTTCTTAAGCTGACCCAGTCTTCCGTACAGCCTCATATCTGCATTTTCCCGAACAGTACAGGTATTAAATATAACGATATCTGCATCTTCGCTGTCTGTTTCCTTAAAGCCTATGGCTGAAAGGATCCCTGCCAGCTTTTCCGAGTCTCTTGCATTCATCTGACATCCGAAAGTGATAATGCAAAAGCTTTTTTCAGTATCTTTATATTTCTCTGATAGCTCTTTTATTATTAAATTCTGTTTCGTTGTTTCAGCGTTTTTCTCCATTATTCCCTGATCTGTCCGTTTCCGAGTATCTGGTATTTATATGATGTCAATGCACTGAGACCCATAGGACCCCTTGCGTGTAGCTTCTGTGTGCTTATGCCTATCTCCGCACCGAATCCGAACTCAAATCCGTCAGTAAATCTTGTGGAGGCATTAACATATGTGCATGCCGCATCCACATGTTCCATAAAATAAATGGCATTTTTCTGATTTCTGGTGATTATGGCATCAGAGTGCCCTGTATTGTATTTATTTATATGTTCAACAGCTTCCGTAAGGCTGTCTACTGTCTTTACGGATATGATAAGATCAAGATATTCCCTGCCGTAATCCTCTTCTGATGCCTGTACTAAGCCGGGATATGCTTCACATGCTCTTTCATCTCCTCTTATCTCTACACCGTTTTTCATAAGATCCTCGCATATTGCAGGAAATATGGATGAAAGGACAGAGGAATGGATAACAAGAGATTCGCATGCATTGCATACCCCTATCCTCTGAGTCTTTGCATTATTGATTATTTTTACTGCCATATCTTTATCTGCTGTGGAATCAACATAAATGTGACAGTTGCCTGTACCTGTTTCTATGACCGGAATGGTACTGTTTTCCACTACCGTCCTTATGAGGCCCTCTCCTCCTCTGGGAATAAGAAGATCAACATATTTGTCGAGTTTCATCAGCTCTGATGCCGATGATCTTGATGTATCTTCTATCAATTGACAATAATCCTCATTCATGCCGTTCATAAGGAGACAGTCTCTGATGATCGCACAAAGAGCTTTATTGGAGTTTATACAGTCGCTGCCGCCTCTCAGTATAACTGCATTCTGTGTCTTGAAGCAGAGTGCGAAAACATCCACCGTAACATTAGGTCTGGATTCGTATATGACGCCTATAACACCTATAGGTACAGATTTTTTTATGATCTTAAGGCCGTTCGGTCTGTTGTAAAAATCCAGTCCTTTACCAACAGGGCTTTCAAGAGATGCTACCTGTCTTAAGCCTTCTGCCATGCCCGAAAGGCGCTTATCTGTTATAAGAAGCCTGTCCTTAAGTGCACTGCTCATACCCTTTTCTTCAGCCTGTGCCATATCAAGAGCATTGGCGGAAAGGATCTCGTCTTTTCTCTTCAAAAGCTGAACTGCCATGTCTCGTAAGGCCTTATTTATATGTGTTGTCTCTTCAAAGGATAATTCGTATGCGGCTTTTTTAGCCAGCTGACCCATTTTCTCAAGCATTTTTCTACCTCATATTTCTGGATATGACAAATTCCCGTACATCAAAATCTTTAACTTTATGTGATCTGAAAAGAGTTCCTACTTCCTCGCCCTCCAGTATCCTTGATATGATCCTGAAATCATTTCCGTTGGCTATTACCATGTCGCAGCCTGAATCATTAGCGATCTGTGCTGCATTTATTTTTGTGAGCATGCCGCCGGTGCCAACATCAGAATACGACTTCTCAGCCATATTCTTTATGTCATCGTCTATTTCAGCCACTTCCGAAATAAGCTTGGCGTCGGGATCAAGATGGGGATCTACAGTGTAAAGACCGTCTATATCAGAAAGCATTATAAGAAGATCTGCACCGGTAATAGATGCTACAACGGCAGAAAGGGTATCGTTGTCACCAAAACGTATCTCGTCTACAGATACGGTATCATTCTCATTTATGATGGGGATAACATCCATGGAAAAAAGAGTATTGAATGTATTTTTGGCGTTATTCATTCTTTTCTCATTAAGGATGATATCTTTCGTAAGAAGTATCTGGGAAGTTTTATTGTTGTATTCCGAGAACATTCTCTGGTAAGTGGTCATCAGTATACATTGTCCCACGGAAGCACATGCCTGTTTTTCGCATAAGGTATTTACTTCTCTTAGACCGAGATGCCTGCTTCCGGCGACTATGGCTCCGGATGAGACCATGGCTACATCTCTTCCGCTGTTCTTTATGTTGCATACATTTCTTACCAGAATATCCATTTTGGTAAGATCCATGGATCTTGTGTCGGGATAGATAAGACTTGATGATCCTACCTTTACGATTATTCTTTTTTTATTACTGAAATCTCTCATGCTGTTTACCATCCATTGGTGAATATTTTTGTGCTATCTTTTCAAAGACCTTAAGTCCGTCAATGGCTGCGGAAGTGATGCCGCCTGCATAACCTGCTCCTTCTCCTATGGGATATATGCCGGGAACGGAGCTTTCCATATGTTCGTCCCTTGTTATCCTTACAGGTGAGGATGTTCTAGATTCCGCCGCAAATAAAAGCGTATCCTTTTGATCAAAACCCTTGATCTTATTACCGAAGAAAGGAATGGCTTCCTTTACGGATCTTTTTATAAGATCAGGAAGTATATGGTTAAGATCTGCTGATCTTACATGTCCTTTGACTCCGGGTAGCTCGCTTGCATTTTCTTCTTTAAAGGAATCATTTAAAAAATCTTCCCATCGCTGATATGGTATGGAATAGTCTCCTCCTCCTGCCATAAAGGCTTTCTCCTCCAGTTCTCTCTGAAAAATGATGCCGTCTAGAGGAGAGTCTTTGTAAAAGTCCCCCGGCTCAACAGTTACGACTATGGCACCGTTCGCATAAGAGGAATCACGATCATGATCGCTCATTCCGTTTATGCAAAGCCTTTCTTCTTCAGAGGAAGAATTGACTATATATCCTCCGGGACACATACAGAAGCTGTATACGCCTCTTCCTGATGATGATCTGTATGTCAGCTTGTATTCGGCGGGCGGAAGATCATATCCTGAATCACCGTACTGGGACTTGTCTATTACGCTTTGAGGGTGCTGTATCCTTATACCTGCGGCAAATGCCTTCGGCTCCATTTTTATGCCCCTTTTGTAGAGCATTTCCACTGTGTCTCTGGCACTGTGTCCCGTAGCCAGGATGATCAGTCCCGCATTCATATCTCCTGCGGAAGTTTTCACGCTAAAGCCTGTGCCTCTTTTTTCAAAACCTTCAAACCTTGTATCAAAAAAGAATGAGCCCCCGTATGAGATTATTTCGGATCGTATATTTTTTACGATCTCAACTAAAAGATCAGTACCGATATGGGGTTTATTTATATATGTTATGGATGAAGGTGCACCGAATCTGACGAAATCTTTATAAACAGCTGCTATACGGTTCTTGGGGTCTTTAATCATTGTGTTAAGTTTGCCGTCTGAAAAAGTACCTGCACCGCCTTCTCCGAATTGTACGTTGGATTCGGGATCCAGCTTTTTATCTTTCCAAAAAGAATGAACATCCGTGATCCTTTTTTCAACGGATGACCCTCTCTCAATTATGACAGGTCTGTATCCCAATCTGGCAAGATACAGACCGGCAAAGAGACCTGCAGGTCCGGAGCCTACTATTAAAGGCGGATATTCCAGCTTTTCTTTTCCCGGTATGGGGAGTATATATGTTTCATCCGGAGAAGGAACAACATCTTCAGGAAATCTCCTTAAAAGCTTTTCCTCATCGGAAACAGATATATCCACAGTATATATATATCTTATGTCAGGTTTTTTCCTGGCATCCAGGGATTTTTTTCTTATATCTATCTTCTTTATCTTCTCGCCTTTTGAAAGCTTGAGTTTTTTTCGAACAGCCTGCTCTAATGCATCTGTATCATCTTTTTCAGGCGATAATCTTATGTTTGATACTCTTATCATCTCAAATGGAATTACCTGCTATATAACCTGTGCTCCATGCCCACTGCAGATTATAGCCGCCGCATGGACCGTCCACATCAAGGATCTCTCCTGTTACATAAATCCCCGGACATAATCTGGATTCCATGGTGTCAGGATCTATTTCTTTTGTATCAACGCCTCCTGATGTGACCTGAGCATGTGCAAAAACAACCGTATCTACAGCCTGACTTCTGAAATCCTTAAGTGAGGATATGATCTTAAAAGGTATGGCAGTGTCATGCTTGTCCTTTATGGCAGCACCCTGACTTATACCCGAATAATTAAATATGCCGGAAAGAA
>CADBUJ010000011.1 GCA_902797845.1 uncultured Eubacteriales bacterium
CATGGCATCTGTAGGCATTTTGCCCCTGACAAAAATGATGCATTCCATATCCATCATATCTGCTGTTCTTATGACCTGTTCGTTGCAAAGTCCCGTTACCAGGATGGAGCTTTCCCTGGCAAAGGCCAGCACATCGCTCATCATGTCGCTGCCGAAAATGGCTCCGGCCTTCTCCTGAAGCCTGTCGGTGCCGTTTAAGACCTTGCCGTCCAGAATATCCACTATTTCTTTTATTGTCATTATTATCTCCGATCTAAAGGGGTCTGTCTTTCGCCGATTCCCTCTTAAGTATGAAAAATACAGATATATACATAACCACTATAAATGCTATAAAGACCACATTAGCGGTCTTTGTGCCTATCATAGCGCAGGAATCGTAAAATCCGTGAAGAAAGATTGCTGAAAAGAGGCTTATTACAAGGCATAAAAGTGATTTTTTATGATCTCCTCTGTTTTCCCATAATCTGGCACGGCCGTAAAAGACTCCCATAAATACCGCGAATGATAAATGGCCGGGAATTGCCAGAAGGGCCCGAAGCGGTGCAACAGATAAGCCGAAGGAAAAGAGATATCCTATATTTTCTATGGCTGCAAAGCCCATGGACACTGCAGCTGCATATACTATACCGTCAAACATGTAATTGAAGTTCGGCTCTCTCCAGGTCCTCTTTTTAAGAAGAACGAATTTTGCCGATTCCTCCACTGCAGCAACGGCTATAAAGGCAAAGAAAATTATATAATGGGGGTCGGTTTCCGATATAAAGGCGGGGAATAATCCTTCCACAACTTTTTCAAGAAGCATCGATACCATGGCTGCCATGACTCCCATAAGTATGAGCCGTCCCACCAGCACTACCGGTTCCTTCTCTATCCGATCCAGTCTGTAAACATATATCATAAGCACCGTTGCGGGCAGGATCGCTGAAACGATGTATATAAAAAGGTATCCCTGTAATAAACCGAAAAGCATACTATATCTCCTTCCATCAGACTTTACTCTATGTATTTTTAACTGTCAAGGACTGCTCTCTTGACATAGAGCCTATAATACTATAATCTAAAAGTGTCCCAAATGAGACACTTTTCAGGGGTGATGTCTTTGTACGATATAAAGCTTTTTCACGGACTAACTAAAAAAGATCAAAAAGAGATCATGGAGCTTCTTCCGAAGGAAACAAGGATAGATAAGGGAGACTCCTTTTACGGTAAAAAGGGGAAGGGTTCCATGGGCATTATGGTGTCCGGAAGGGCAAAATGCTATGTAAGGGATTCGGGAGTTATCTTAAGGACATTTTCAGGAGGAGATGTCTTTGGCGCAGTAGGCATCTTTCAGGACGAGCCCATCACAGACATAGTGGCCTCCGCTCCATGCAGCGTCATATTCATCGACAGAAAGCTGTTTAAAGAGCTTTTGGAAAAGTATCCTTCCTTTTCTCTTAATTTCATAAGATTCCTTACTGCCAGGATAGCCTTTTTAAATAAGCGTATAGAGCTTTATTCCATGGATAATGCTGAAGGCAGGGTTTATTCCCAGCTTCTTTCCATGGCATCAGAAGAAGGATGGGTATCTATCGGGAATATGTCTCTTTTTGCAAAAACTCTCGGGATCAGCAGGAGTTCCCTTTACAGATCCGTAGATTCCCTGAAGGAAAAAGGCATCATCACCAAGGAAAACGAGAAAATATACATAAAGGAGCTGTTAACATGAAAAAAATCATATCTCTGCTGCTCTCTCTTACTCTTATAATATCCCTTGCAGCCTGCAGCAGTAAACAAGAGGGATCTTCATTTGAAAGCGAGAGCGCTTCATCATCCGAAAGCCAGTCAGCTTCAGGATCCGAGTCATCTGAACAGTCATCTTCCGTGTCAGGAGACTTTAATGTCATGGTCATTGCCGGCCCCACAGGCATCGGTGCCGTTAATATGATGAAAGGTGCCGAGGAAGGCATTTACGAAAACAATTACAGCTTTTCAGTTGCACAATCACCGGATGAGGTCGCAGGAAAGATCATAAGCGGTGATGTTGATATCGCAGCTGTTCCGACGAATCTGGCATCTGTCCTTTTCAATAAGACCGAAGGCAAAATAAAGATCTTGGGCGTAAATACACTCGGAGTCCTTTACATGCTGGAACTTAATGATTCCGTAAAATCAGTTTCAGATCTTAAAGGAAAAACAATTTATACCACCGGCCTCGGCGCTAATCCTCAATACATCCTGGAATATGTATTAAGAGAAAACGGCATAGACCCGGAAAACGATCTTACCATAAATTACAAGACTGAGAATACGGAGCTGGCAGCCGCTCTTGAGGCGGATCCCAATGCGGTAGTTATGGCTCCGCAGCCTGTTGCCACATCCATCGTTCTTAATCAGGGTGCAAAGGTTTGCCTTGATATGACAGAGGAATGGGACAAAACAGGAAACGGCAGCTCTCTTATGATGGGATGCCTGATCGCAAGAACAGATACACTGGAGAAAAATCCTGATGCTATCGAGGCATTTATGGCAGATTATGCCGATTCGATCCTTGATGCCAACGACGACCCTGCAGCCACAGGCCAATTATGCGAAGAATACGGCATAGTTCCAAAGGCCGCCCTTGCGGAAAAGGCAATACCTCTCTGCAACATCACCTGGGAAACAGGAGATTCGATGGCCGAAGCTCTTTCCGGATATCTCAACGTACTCTTCGAAGCTGATCCTTCATCCGTAGGCGGGTCTGTTCCCGGCCGGGATCTTTATTATTGATGATGTGTAAAAAAGAAATCTGTCCTCTGATCAAAAAAACCGGGGCGATCCTGTTTTGGATCGCCCTGTGGTATATAGCTGCAATAATAGTGGATTCCACTCTCCTTATGCCCACACCTCTTCAGACTGCAGACAGATTATTGGAGCTGGCCGGAACCGCTAAATTCTATCAGGCACTGGGAATGTCGCTTTTACGCATATTGTCCGGTTTTCTTTTAGGTATGATCTCAGGTGCCGTTCTTGGCCTCCTGTCTGCCAAAGTACATACCGTAAAATACCTGCTGGACCCTCCTGTATCACTTATAAGGACAGCTCCCGTGGCCAGCTTTATCGTTCTTGCCCTTGTATGGATGAAGACAGGAGTGCTCCCCGTATTCATCTCATCTCTGATGGTCCTTCCTATCTTCTACTCTAGTATTCAGGAAGGTATCTTTTCCATAGACAAGAATCTCAGAGAATATTGTGATGTGATAAAGGCCGCAAAATCTGAGAGATATAGGGCATACATACGGCCCGCCCTGCTGCCTCCGCTCAGGATAGCTGCCGTTAACGGTGCGGGACTTGCCTGGAAATCAGGAATAGCGGCAGAAGTGATCTGCCGCCCTTACTTTGCCCTGGGCACCCTTCTCAGCAACGGTAAAAGCACTCTTGATACAAGCCAGGTATTTGCAGTAACTCTGACTATAATAATCATCAGTATGCTCTTCTCCGCAATACTTAAAAAGATATGGGGGCAGGCATCATGATAAGGATAAGTGATATCACATTTTCATATAAGAACAGTCCCCGTATCCTTAAGGACTTTTCCATGTCACTTGATAACGGGGAAAGGATAAATCTTTCAGGACCTTCAGGTTCAGGGAAAACTACCCTTTTAAGGCTTATCATGGGCCTTGAGAGACCTGAAAAAGGAGAGATCTTCAACGACTTCAACAGGATCGCACCTGTGTTTCAGGAGGACAGACTTGTAAAGAGCTTATCCGTTAAAGAAAACATAATGTTCGGAAACAGGGGATTTATTAAGGAGATACCGTCATCTCTGGGTCTTGATGACCTTCTGGAAAAAAATATAACGGAGCTTTCGGGCGGAGAGCTGCGCCGTGTCTGCCTTGCCAGGGCACTTATGCATGAGGGAGATCTTCTGATAATGGATGAACCCTTTAACGGCATGGATGAGGAAAATATCCTCAAGGCCGCAGAGGCCATAGAAAAGTTTTCGAAAGGAAGTGCACTTATCCTTGTTACTCACCATCCCAAGCAGGCGATGATTCTCGGATGCAGGGAGATAAAGCTTTAACTGTTCAGTGCTTTTGGAAAAGCAGTTTTCCCATTATTGAGGAAGAGTTGATTATCCCCACTTCCTCATATCTGGAATCTCTGCTCTGAGATACATTATCGCCTATAACAAAGTATTCTTCAGGAGAAAGTACTATCTCCTTTTCGGCGATGCCGCCGTAATCAAATAATGTATCCTTATAAAGATCCGGCACCGATCCGTTTACAAAAAGCTTTTTATCCTTTATCAGCACCGTATCTCCGGGACATGCCGCTATCCTTTTGATTATCACTTCGGAAAGCCCTTTGTGATCAATGGCCACAACATCACCATGCTCAGGATTCTTATCAAGCTTATTTATGATGTTAAGCTCCATATCCTTATATGCAGGGCTCATGGATTCGCCTTTTATCAAAGTAAACTGAAAGAAAAAACTGCTCACAATAAAAGCGGCTACAACTGCTGCAGCCGCTATGATCAGCTTTTTTATTAAGCCATTAACCTTCATTTGAATCAATACCGTCTTTTATCTCCTTAACCTCTTCGGAAACAGCCTCAACGGTTTCTGCTGCAGCTTCCTGACCTGCAGCCTCAGTCTTTAAGATGATCTCGTCTGATTCAACTTCTTTATTTTTATTCTCATCTATACCTAATTTATCATTGATCTTTTTCTTTGCCCGCCTGAAGTAAAGACCTACAGCTGCTCCGACAACGATAACAACACCTGCTATGGACTGAATAAGCACGGTCATAACAGACGGATCGATATATGCGTTTGCATCCGTACCGAACATGAGCATAAGTGCAAAAGCTGCATATATACCCAAAAAGCCTTTTAATATCTTATTTTTCATCTTTACTCTCCTCCTTACGGGATATCTTTTTCATGATAGTATCAATAATATATTTAGCACCTATTTCGCTTGAGTTGTCAAGATTATATATATATCTTCCGGCAAGTTCCTCTATCTGAGCCTTGTATCTGTCACCTTCTGCCATAAGCCTCATGGCTGTTTCTCCTGCCTCATCGAGCTTGTCCGTATCAAGACTTGTTCCGACTTTATCCCTGAGATAGATATTAAAGGGAACTATATCTATCTTTTCATATTCGGGATTCATTATCTTCATGGGAGTATTTATAAACAGTACAGGCCTGAGGGTCGTAAAGGCATATTCCCAGGCTATGTCAGACCAGTCCGTTATCAGAAGATCCGCATCCATTACAGGATTATTTGATGAGAAATCAGTCTGGATCTCCACTGCGTCTGATGCATATTTCTCCTTAAGCTGCTCCATGTAATCGGCTTTGAGCCTGACCTCCTGGGGATGGGGCCTTACTATTATTTTGCACCCTGTGCCCTTAAGCACTTCA
>CADBUJ010000012.1 GCA_902797845.1 uncultured Eubacteriales bacterium
CATAGACGATCTTGTTTCCACGGCTTGCCTTGCCTGCCATGGATCCACGGAACTGCTTACGCCTTTTAACTCTTTTGGGCATTAGCATTACTTATCTCTCCCTTCCTTTTTCTGTTTGGTCGGAAGCACCTCACCCTGGTATACCCAGGCCTTAACACCTACCTTACCGTACTGCGTATCTGCTTCTGCAAAACCGTAATCGATATTTGCACGAAGAGTCTGAAGAGGAATAGTGCCTTCCGAATAGAATTCTGTACGCGCCATATCTGCGCCGCCCAGACGTCCTGATACAGAAGTCTTGATTCCCTGAGCACCGGCTCTCATTGCTCTCTGCATAGTAGACTTCATTGCTCTTCTGAAGGAGATTCTCTTCTCCAGCTGATCGGCAATGTTCTCGGCTACAAGCTGTGCATCTCTGTCAGGTCTCTTAACCTCTTTGATGTCCAGCATCAGCTTTTCTGAAGTAAGCTTTGCAACCTCTGCTCTGATCTTCTCTATCTCAGCTCCGCCCTTACCGATAACGATACCGGGCTTTGCTGTCCAAACGATTACCTTTACCTTGCCGGGAGTCCTTTCGGTCTCTATTTTGGAAATACCGGCATTGTATAATCTTTTCTTCAGATATTTTCTTATCTCGTGATCTTCGATAAGGTTATCGGCAAAATTGGCATCTGCATACCATCTTGAATCCCAATCCTTAATGATTCCCACTCTAAGACCATGAGGATTAACTTTCTGTCCCATTATCTGCCTCCTTATCTTTCATTAAGCACGATGGTGATATTACTGGTTCTCTTCTCTATCCTGTAAGCTCTTCCCTGTGCTCTGGGTTGAATACGTTTCATTGTCGGTCCCTTATTTGCATAACACTCTGCTATATAAAGGTTTTCCTTAGCCATGCCGTTGTTGTTCTCGGCATTAGCCACTGCCGACTGAAGCAGTTTCCCGATAAGGCGTGATGCATATCTGGGGTTGTAGGCCAGTATAGCTTCGGCCGTAGTCACATCCTTACCCCTGATGGCATCAAGGACAAAACATGCTTTTGTAGTAGATACTCTCGCCAGCGAAAGCTTTGCGCTGGGCCTTATATCTCTATTTGCATTTCTTTCTCTTTTGATTTGGCTTCTATGACCCTTTGCCATGGATTTGACCTCCTTCTATTACCTTGTCTTCTTCTCGTCTTTTCCATGTCCTCTGTAGGTCCTTGTTGCTACGAACTCGCCAAGTTTATGTCCGACCATATCCTCGGTGATGTATACAGGAACATGTTTTCTGCCGTCATGAACTGCAATGGTGTGACCAAGCATTGACGGGAATATAGTAGAGCGACGGGACCATGTCTTGATCACGGATTTGTCTCCGGACTGATTCATGGCATCCACCTTCTTAAGCAGATGGTCGTCAGCGAAAGCTCCTTTTTTAAGCGATCTTGCCATTATTTATTCCTCCTTGAATATCGGTTATCAATTATTTGATAATGTCACCATTTCTTCTTCTGATGATGAGCTTGTTTGACTTTAAGTTCTTCTTACGAGTCTTAAGACCGAGTGCAGGTTTGCCCCAAGGAGTCATAGGACCTGACCGTCCTATAGGAGCACGACCCTCGCCACCGCCGTGAGGATGGTCGTTGGGGTTCATTACGGAACCTCTAACTGTAGGTCTGATACCCATGTGACGCTTGCGTCCTGCTTTACCTATGTTTACAAGTTCATGTTCCTGATTACCAAGCTGTCCGATAGTGGCTCTTCCGTCTATGGGAACCATTCTCATCTCGCCTGAAGGAAGACGAAGGGTTGCATACTTTCCTTCCTTAGCCATAAGCTGAGCGGAAGTTCCGGCTGAACGAACAAGCTGTCCGCCCTTACCGGGATAAAGCTCCACGTTGTGGATAAGCGTACCTACGGGAATATCCGAAAGTACCAGGCAGTTTCCTACTCTTACTTCAGCCTTGGGGCCGTTCATAACGGTCATGCCGACCTTAAGGCCGATAGGCGCCAGTATGTAGGACTTTTCGCCGTCTGCATAGCTTATAAGAGCTATGTTTGCTGTTCTGTTAGGATCATATTCGATGGCCTTTACAGTTGCGGGAACATCGTCCTTCCTTCTCTTAAAGTCCACCATTCTGTATTTCTTCTTTGCACCACCGCCGTGATGTCTTACTGTTATCTTTCCCTGATTGTTACGACCTGCCGTTTTCTTTATTGAGTATGTAAGGGACTTCTCAGGCTTATCCTTTGTGATCTCCTGGAAATCAAGGTTACTCATATGTCTTCTGGAAGGTGTATAGGGGCTGTATGTTTTAATACCCACGGTATTTACTCCTTTCGACTACTAATTTATTATCATGCTTTAGCTGCATATATCCTGCGGCATTACAGACCCTGGAAGATCTCTATATCCTTGCTTGTTTCCGTAAGCTTAACGATAGCTTTCTTTTTTGCCGCTGTTCTGCCGAAGACCATTCCCCTTCTTCTCTTCTTGCCATTAAGGTTCATGGTGTTTACGAACTCAACTTCTGTTCCGTCAAACATCTTTTCTACGGCTTCCTTTATCTGAGATTTGGTCGCATCGGGATTTACATAAAATGTATATTTCTTTGCAGCCATCTCGTTCATACTCTTCTCGGTGACCACCGGTCTTAAGATGACATCATAATATTTAAGATCTGCCATTATGCGTACACCTCCTGAATGGTATTTACGGCATCCTTTGTAACTACGAACTTGTCATATTTAAGGATATCGTACACATTGATGGTATTTGTTCCTGCGGTCTTTACCGTGGGGTAATTTCTTGCAGACATAACAACTGTCTCGTCCTTCTCGTTAAGAACAAGAAGAGCATCCGTTGCGTCAAGATTTCCCATGATCTCTGCAAATCTCTTTGTCTTGATCTCGTCCATCTTAAACTCGTCCACTACCACCAGTTTCTCTTCTATAAGCTTCTGTGTAAGAACTGACTTAATAGCAGCTCTTCTTTCCTTTTTATTTACCTTGAAGGAATAATCTCTGGGAACCGGTGCAAATACAACACCGCCGCCTGTCCACTGAGGAGCTCTTGTGGAGCCCTGTCTTGCGTGGCCTGTGCCCTTCTGTCTCCAAGGCTTTCTTCCGCCGCCGGAAACCTCCGAACGTGTCTTTGCCTTCTGTGTGCCCTGACGCTGTGCAGCAAGATAATTAACAACACATGCATGGACCAGATTCTCTTTTACAGGTGCGGCGAAGATGTCGTCTAAAAGTTCCATATCGCCGACTACATTGCCTTCAATATTGTAAACAGATACTTTTGCCATCTGTATGTCCTCCTTATCTTAAGATCACTGCTTCTTTACAGCGTTCCGTACAAATACCAGAGACTTTCTTGCTCCGGGTACTGCACCCTTTATCATGATCAGCTTGTTTTCAGGTTCTACTCTTACGACTGTAAGATTCTGAACTACCACCTTTTCAGCTCCCATATGTCCGGGCATCTTCTTTCCTTTAAATACACGGCTGGGTGATGCGGAAGTTCCGTTGGAACCTGCATGTCTGTGATACTTGGAGCCGTGAGTCATGGGACCTCTTGACTGTCCGTGTCTCTTGATAGCTCCCTGATATCCCTTACCTTTTGATCTGGAGGAAACGTCGATCTTGTCTCCTGCTTCGAAAACATCAACGTTGATCTCCTGACCTACTTCGTATCCTGAAATATCATCCAGTCTGAATTCCTTTAAGAATCTCTTGGGAGAAACGCCTGCCTTATCAAAGTGGCCTTTTTCGGGCTTGTTGACAAGCTTCTCTCTGATATCCTCGTAACCTACCTGGATCGCATCATATCCGTCCTTTTCAACGGTCTTTATCTGCGTAACTACGCAGGGACCTGCCTGAAGAACGGTTACCGGAGTAAGCTCTCCGTCTTCGCTAAAGATCTGTGTCATACCGATCTTTGTAGCTAAAATCGCTTTCTTCATTATTATTACCTCCTGTTCTACAGCGGAACACCTAAGTGTTCATCCTAGATGGATCGGTTCCTTATATATATGTAACCAATTACCTTTAGGATATTTTCTTATTTTTCTTTGCTTGAGATCCTTATATCCACACCGGGTGCAATATCAAGACGGGTTAAAGCATCCATAGTCTTGGCATTGGGGGATATAACATCGATAAGCCTTTTGTGGGTTCTTCTTTCAAACTGTTCTCTGGAATCTTTGTACTTATGAACAGCTCTAAGAATTGTAACGACTTCCCTCTTTGTGGGAAGGGGCACAGGGCCGGAAACCTCCGCACCTGTTTTCTTTACTGTATCAACGATCTTTTCCGCATTCTGATCCAGTAATCTGTGATCGTACGCTTTAAGCGTGATCCTCATAACTTGACTTGACATAAAAATAGTCGCCTCCCTTTCGCATTTTAAAGATCTGCTAACAAGCGGTGACTGTACACTCTCCCGTGTGTGTCCATACTTTCCGAAGAAAAAAGAGCAACCACACGTCATCTCTGCTCTATGGTCAGATGGTTTACTTGGTACAGTGACTTGTCGTCAGGTTTATAACTTGACATTCGCTCCACGGAAAACCTGCAATATCCTTGCAGCAACCTCACGCTTCGCAGCTATCTTGTCACACAACAGGCAGATTATAACTTATTATAACAATGCCTGCAAGGTATTTTTTTTGATACAATATTTGGTTTTTTCCTTATTTTACAAGGAATTGTGGCTCCGTTTCCGGAGCCACAATATATAGTATCAACCGATCGATTTTAATCTTTTTTCAGGCCTTATCACCTGCGCCGTCCAGCCGTTCCTTCTTCTCTCTTCCTTCCTTTAATAATTCCCTGAGTTTAGTTTCATCACCTGCTGCCAGGGCGTCTCTGTATTCAGTAAGGGAATTTATGTAGGAGTCCAGTTCAAAGAGGAGATTATCGCGATTATCCATAAAAAGATCCGTCCACATATCCTCGTTAAGATATGCCACTCTTGTCATATCCCTGTAGCTTCCGGCGGAAATCCCGCTTATCCTTTCAGCTGTTTCGCTTTTTACATATGCATTTGATGCTATGTGCGCCATCTGGGAAGTAAAAGCTATTACCCTGTCATGGTTCTTTGCATCGGCAAAGACAATGCGCGAAAATCCCAGAGGCTTAAGTATATTTTTGATCTTTTCCATAAGAAGGATATCACCGTTTTCTTCCATTACCACCACCATGGGTGCTCCTCTGAAAAGATCCTCCGATGAATTTCTGAAGCCGCTCTTATGGGTTCCTGCCATGGGATGGCCTCCCGCAAAAATAAACCCGTATTCTGCGGCCAGCTTTTCACCTTCTCTGCATATGGTCTCCTTCGTTCCGCCGCAGTCTATAAGTACGGCTGACCTTTTAAGCTTTGGTGCGGCTTCCCTCATATAGGCCACAGTATCTGTAGGGTAAAGGGCAACCATAAGAAGATCGCACTCGCCCAATATCTCATCTGTAAGCTCACCTTCGGCAACTCCGGAAAGGATCGCGTAATCCAGGGTGTTCTTGTCCTTATCATATATAAATACTCTGTGACCGCTCTTGCTGTATGCCTTCGCCACAGATCCGCCTATCAGTCCCGCTCCTGCGATACCTACTATCATAATATGGCACTCCTTACCTTCATTACCTTTTCGGAAATAATATCGAACTGGTCCGGTGTTATGGACTGCTGCCCGTCGCATTTTGCATGGGCCGGATCGTTGTGCACCTCTATCATAAGACCGTTGGCGCCGGCTGCAGTTGATGCAAGTGATGCAGACTCCACCAGATCTGCATGGCCTGTGGAATGGCTCACATCAACGATTATGGGAAGATGGCTCACCTTGTGTATAACAGGCACCGAGGTGATATCAAGGGTATTTCTTGTGGCTGTTTCAAAGGTCCTTATGCCTCTTTCGCAAAGGATCACATCCCTGTTCCCGCCCGAGATTATATATTCAGCACTCATAAGCCATTCCTGAATGGTATTGGAAAAACCTCTTTTAAGAAGAATGGGCTTCTTTACCTGACCCAGCTCCTTAAGCATCTCGAAATTCTGCATATTTCTGGCTCCGATCTGAATGATGTCCACTCCGTCAAAAAGGTCTATGTCCTTAATATCCATAAGCTCCGTCACAACAGGAAGTCCCGTTGCCGCCTTTGCTTCCATAAGAAGGCGTATGCCCTCTGCTCCCATGCCCTGAAAAGCATAGGGAGAGGTCCTGGGTTTAAATGCTCCTCCCCTTAATAACTGAGCACCGGCTTTTTTTACGCGGCTTGCCACCTCTATTATCTGCTCCTCAGATTCCACGGAGCAGGGGCCGGCCATAAAAACAAAATTATCTCCGCCTATTTTGGTGCCGTTATCAAGAGTGACAACTGTATCCTCCGGATGAAATTTTCTGTTTGCCGCCTTATAAGGCTCAGATATCCTTTTTATGGATTCCACGATATCCAGAGCGCCTAAAAGATCCGTATCTATTCCGTTGACATCACCCACAAGGCCCATAATGGTTATGTCCTTGCCTCTTGATATATCCGGCTTAATCCCCTGTGTCTTTAGCCACTCCGCCAGGGCGCTGATCTTTTCCTCTGTTGCTTCTCTTTTGATGATAACTATCATGATGTCCTCCATTTCCGGATCCTTATTTAAGATCCCGAATCTTTTTTACTTACTTTCAGAAAAACAAAAAGTCCGCAGGATGATCTATCCTACGGACTAAAAAGATCAAAGTCTTTACGCAGCACAAATCACCGTAAACCTCTATGTCAGGTTACGGTAATAATAGTATGCCTTTGTAAAAGAAACTGTGCTCATGTTTTACTCCTGAAAAAAACTATATGTGAACTCTACTGGTTTTATGACCTTTTGTCAATAGACAAAACTTAAGATATTTAAGCCTGTCCGGCATGATGAATTTTCTTATCAGCAGTTGAAATACTTATCAAATTCAGGAACCGTGGGAATCCTGGACATTTCCGCGCATTCCTTCCTCTTAAGAGCTATAAAGCTGTCGATCAGCTCTTTAGGGAACACACCGCCTTCCGTAAGATAATCATTATCCTCTTCGAGAGCACAGAGAGCCTGATCAAGACTTGTGGGAAGTCCTTTAAGCTTCTTCTTTTCTTCCTCAGGCAGGTTGAAGAGATTTACATCATAAGGACCCCATCCGTTCTTATGAGGATCTATCTTCTTCTTTACACCATCAAGGCCTGCCATAAGGATCGCTGCATAGGCAAAGTAAGGATTGCACGTAGCGTCGGGATTTCTCAGCTCAAAACGGCGCATGTTCGGAGTTTTGGCATAGGCAGGTATCCTGATCACCGCGCTTCTGTTGGATGTTGCATATCCTACCGTAACAGGAGCCTCAAATCCAGGTATCAGTCTCTTAAAGGAATTCGTACTGGGATTAGTGATGGCGCAAAGAGATGCCACATGCTTTAAAAGTCCGCCCATAAAATAATGAGCTGTCCTGCTTAAGTGGGAATAGCCTTTGTCATCGGAGAACACAGGCTTGTCACCCTTCATAAGGAGCATGTGGACATGCATGCCGTTGCCTGCTTCTCCATATACGGGCTTAGGCATAAAGGTGGCACACATTCCGTTCTCCTGAGCAGTATTCTTGATTATATATTTGATCATCATGGTGGCATCGGCCATTTTTGACATTTCTCCCAGCTGAGGCTCTATCTCAAACTGTCCTGCTGCACCGACCTCAGGATGATGATATTTTATGGGGATGCCTGCCTCCTCCATATGAAGGACCATCCGGCTTCTGCACTCGAATGTTGTATCCTGAGGCTTTGCTATATGGTAATTCTTCTGGAAAGGCACCACATTTCCGGTTTCCTCCGTATCACTGTTCCAGTGAGCCTGTTCGAAATCCACATATGCTTCCTGATGGCTGCTGTCTATCTTCCAGCCGGCATTATCAAAAAGATAAAATTCAAATTCCGGAAGGATAAGCATCCTGTCTGCAATACCCGTCTTTCTCATGTATTCCTCTGCAGCAAAGGCGATATTTCTGGGATACTGGGGAAGAGGCCGATTATGAGGATAATCTATTATCATTGCATTTCCCGTCATGGAAAGGGTAGGGACCTCACAGAAGGGATCAAGAAGAGCAGTCGTAATATCAGGGATAAATACCATGTCGCTTTTTTCCACTACTGCAAATCCGTAATTGGATGCATCAAATCCGATGCCGTCAACCAGAGTATCTTCGCTGAAATGAGAAGCGGGGATCGTTACGTGGCGGAATGTGCCGTTGATATCCACCATCTTGAAATCCACCATTTTTATATCCCGTTCCCTGATAAAATCCATTACCTCTTTTGCATTTTTAAACATTTTCGACCTCCGAAATAAAATACTGTATAAAACAATTGACTACCGCATGATAGCATTGCCACCTGCAGTAGTCAATCGCTTACGCTGTATTATTTTTTATAATAATTATGCATTACTCTTATTTCCCTTCAGGTTTACTGTCAGGGATTAATATGATATACATATCCTGCCTTTCTTTTAGCAGGAGGCTTAGGCTCATCATGGGTATATCCTATTACCAGATTTCCTATGCCTTCATAATCTCCGGAGATCTTAAGCTCTTTAAGTATCTCCATTCCTTCCTCTCCTTCGAACATTTCCTTTGCTCTGTGGATCCAGCATGAGGAAACGCCCAGAGAATGTGCAGCAAGCATCATATTTCCCATTACAAGACTTCCGTCATATACAGCTGTGGGAACACTTTTGTCTGCAAGCACCACCAGGACCACGGGAGCTCCATAGAAGGGATCCATGTCCTCTGAGGCTCCAAGCACCTTTGCGTTCATCCTGGAAAGCTTGTCTCTTACTGCCCTGTCTTTAACAGCTATTATGATGGGAGACTGCTTGCCCATACCTGATGCAGCATAAGTTCCTGCCTCGCATATCTGATCTATAAGCATATCCGGAACAGGATCATCCAAAAAATGTCTTACGCTTCGTCTTCCTTCAATAGCTTTTATTACTTCATTCATATCCTCACTTCCTTTCCTGCATTATGATACAGTAAAACCCCCTAAAATAAAAGCAGATACGGCAATATCCTGCCGCATCCGCTTATTTCTTAAATATATTATTTCCGCCTCTTTACTTTTGTCCCAGGGCAGCATTCATAAATCTTCGCTGATAGGACACCACCTGATTCGCGCTTGTAAATCTTGCCAGATAATTAGGCTCCGCCGTTATGACTACTCTTCCTTGCATATCTGAGAATTCATCCTGCGCAAGGAGCCTGTCTATATCATAATAGTTATGATCTCCGCTCATGCTGCATATGATAAGTCTTGTATCCGGGAGATTAGCCTGCCTTAAGACTCTCAGACTGTGGCGGACACTGTCAAGACCGTCCTCTCCCTCTTCATCATAAAAATGCCTCTGCCTTAGTATTATCTCCGCCTTATCCAGCACACTTGAAAGATCCGTTTGAATATCCTTATCAGTGTAGTAATCCGTATCTATCATATAAGAGCGCAGATCATCCAGATGGCATGTATCACCGGAATCGTAATATTTTCTTACAAGCTCCGCCATTCTCTTTGTCTGAACCAGCCTCTGTCTTATAAAAGTATTTATAAAATAAGGTCTTGCCTGAAGAGCCAGCTGAGTCTGAGGCTCTTCAAACATAAGGGTAAAATTAACCCTAAAGCCGTGTTCGTAAAGCATAAGCGCGAGATCATGGCCCCTGAAAGCATCGGCTGTGGACACATCATCATATCGTCTGGAGAATCTTTTATCCCCTGTCGTAAGCTCTTTGACATTATCACTGTTTACGGGTCCCGTATGGGGAACCTTTATGACCACTCTGTATTCCGATAATAATTCCCTGAAATGGATAGCCTCCTCCAGGATCTGGCTGTCGGATTTTCCGAAGGGATCGTTCAGCTCCACACTGATGTCACATCCGGGACCCAGTATATTTCCGATCTCCGCAAGGACTTCATCTCTGTTTTTAAACCTGTTGCCCACGTTTTCCTTTGGATCATTTATAAAACGATCATAAATGATGCCCGGATTGCATGTGAGATTTGCTATTATCTTAGAAATGGGCTTTATTTCGTAAGGATTGGCACTGTCTGCGGAAAAAAGAAGATTAGTGGGCCTCTTCTTTCCGTTTTTGTCGTAAGATATATTTCTTTTCAGATCTGCTCTGAGCACTTTGTCGGAACTTAACTCAAGTAAGATCTCAAAACCTGCAGGCGTTTCCCCTGCAGGGACCTTAAAGGTATCTATTACCTTTTTAAATTCCTTCGTGACTCCTATGTGATCTGCCATACCCGAAAGATTCCTGAATTCTCCGGATGTAAGATCCAGATCAAGGATCCTGTTTACGTATTTTTCCTCTCCTCCAATGACCTTAAGTCCCAGATTCCTTATCTTTGAAACTATCTGCATGATGCCCTCCCATACTAACTTGTATATATATGTTAATAAGAGTATTACATTTCAAAACTCATTTTTATCTGCATCTTATCTCCCCGGAAAACCACGGAGCTGTATTCAAATATCCTGCCGCTGTTGTCGGTTATCATATCTCTTAATCTTATAAGAGGATATCCCTTTTGTATCTTAAGAAGCTCGGCTTCGCTGTCTCTTGCCAGCACGGATTCTATTATCTCTGTTACCTTCGCCCTTTTAAGGCCGTAGGAATCGCTTAATATCTTACAGAGCTGTTCATTGCAGAGATCGTTTTTTTCAAGGCCTTCTGCGCATTCCATGGGTATATATGAATCATGTATGCTTAAGGGGATATTTTTTACGTTTCTTAAGCGCTTTATATGATATACCTTCGTTCCGGGCTCAAGCCCCATTTTAGATGTCACCGCCTTAGGACATTTTATCTTCTCCACCGCAAGGACCACGGTAGAAACATCATAACCCTGTGTTTCCAGCTGCTCCCTTATACCCACATAGGAGCCTGTGTTCGCTTCTATTTTGGGTTCCGCTACATATGTACCCTTTCCCTGCACTCTATAAAGCCTTCCGTCATGACACAGCTCCGTCAGAACAGATCTTAAGGTTACCCGGCTTATGCCGAATTCCTTGCAGAGCTGATTCTCCGACGGTATTTTTTCGTTTACCTTATACTCTCCCGAATCAAGCCGGCTTGTCAGAATATCCCTTACCTGAACATAAAGAGGGGTTGATGTTGTTCTTTCCAGCATATTTAACACCTTTCCGATGATTTTTTTCGAAGATTTATGTATAATTCATTATGTAAAAGTTTTAATAATCTTATCATCAATCTTCCCATGATAAAAGCGAATTGTTATAACTTGTATTTACATGTATTTTGCTTTTACTATGAATCTATTCCAGAAAGGCGGGAATAAACATGAAGATAGCCATCGGATGCGACCCCAATGCAACTGATTACAAGAATGCCCTTATACCCTTTATTCAGGATCTTGGTCATGATGTTACGGACTTCGGAAGTGATGATCCCATATATGCAAATGTTGCCATAAATGTGGCAACAGCTGTTGCAGCAAAGGAGTATGACAGAGGGATACTTATCTGCGGGACAGGCATAGGGGTATGCATAGCCGCAAATAAAGTAAAGGGCGCATATGCCGCCTGCGTAAATGATATATATCAGGCGCAGAGAGCCGCTCTTTCAAATAATGCCAACATCATTACCATGGGAGCTCAGGTCCTGGGCCTGGAGCCGGCAAAATGCTATGTAAAGGAATACCTGGGTCTTTCCTTTGATCCGGCGTCCCGCTCCCTCCCTAAAGTACAAAGGATCACAGAATACGAGGAAAGCGGTAGATAATATGACTGAAAAAGAGATCGCATCATTAAATGCAGCTGCCACAAGATGCAGACTTAATATATTGCGCATGATACGCGCTTCGGGACACGGCCATGTGGGCGGAGCTCTTTCCGCCATGGATATGGTTGCGGCACTTTATTTTTATAAATTGAATGTGGACCCTTCCGATCCCGCAAAAGAGGACAGGGACAGATTCGTCCTTTCGGCAGGCCATAAATGCCTTTGTCAATATGCCGCTCTGGCTGAAAAAGGTTTCTTCGAAAAGAGTGTGCTGGACACATACGGATCCTTGGGCAGTCCCATACCGGGCCATCCTGATATGCATAAGCTTCCCGGAGTGGAAGCAAACACTGGAGCCCTGGGTCACGGCCTTGCCATTTCCCTGGGAATGGCTCTCGCTCAGAAGATAGACGGAAAAAATGCCAGGACATATACCCTTTTGGGGGACGGAGAGCTGGCAGAAGGCTCCAACTGGGAAGCCGCAGCGGCGGCAGCCCATCATAAGGTAGACAATCTTACTGCTATAGTTGATTATAACGGTCTTCAGATAAGCGGCCCCGTAAAGGAGGTCATGGACCTTACTCCCATATCAGATCATTTCAGAGCCTTCGGGTGGGCCGTAAGGGATATAGACGGAAACAATATGAACGAGATTACGGATGCCCTGGATGCTCTTCCCTTCGAAAAAGGAAAGCCCTCCTGCATCGTGGCTCATACGGTCAAAGCCAAAGGCCTGTCCTTCGGTGAAGGCAATGTTTCATATCATTTCTGGAATGCCAAGGAAGATCAGCTTATGCAGGCGGAGGAAGAGCTTAATGCCCTGCTTGAGGATTACGAGAAGGAGGCAGGATCATGACAGGAAATTTTGAAGATCCCAGAAAGACCTTTGGAAAGGCAGTATCCGATTATGCCCTTGCCCACGAAGATGTTATCCTTCTTTCTGCAGACAGCGGAAAAAGCTCGGGCTTCGGAGATTTTATGAAAGAAGCTCCCGAAAGATATCTGGAGTTCGGCATAATGGAACAATGCGTTACAGGTGTGGCATCAGGTCTTGCATGTTCAGGCAAAAGACCTGTCTTCTGTGCCATTGCCCCCTTCGTAACAGCCAGAAATTTCGAGATGTTCCGTAATGATGTGGGCTACATGGGACAGAATGTTAAGATAGTGGGCCGCAACGGCGGCATAACATATTCAGATCTGGGAGCCACTCATCATTCCCTTGATGATTTTTCCATCATCGGTATGATACCGGGCGTTTGCGTTCTTTGTCCTCAGGATCCCAATGAGATCCGTCAGGCTGTTATAACAATGATGGAACATGACGGGCCAGTTTACATGAGGATAGGAAACGAGCCTGTGGAGAATCTTTTTGAGGAAGAGCCCTTTGTGATCGGAAAGGGCCGTCGGATCGCTGAAGGTAAGGATGTTACCATCATATCCACGGGAACTCTTACGGGTTCTGTAATAAAGGCACTGCCGCTCCTTAAGGAAAAAGGCGTTTCGGCAGATGTTATAGGCATGCCCACCATATGTCCTCTGGACGAGGAGCTTATACTTGACTCAGTGGAAAAGACAGCGAGAGTCGTTACGGTCGAAGAGCATTATATAAAGGGCGGTCTCGGAACTGCAGTTTCAGATCTTCTTTCCGAAAGAAGCCCTGCCCTTGTTAAAAAGCTCGGCATTCCCCACGACTATGCCACCTCTGGCCCCTATAAAGAAATCCTTAAAAAATACGGGCTTGACGAAAAGTCTATTGCAGATTCTGTTTTAAACTTTTTAGGAATAGATATTTGATCCAAAAGGAAATGATATGTGGATAGCAGATAAATGGCAGGATTATAAAGTCCTTGCCACAGGAAACGGTGAAAAGCTTGAAAAATGGGGCCCTTACACCCTTCTTCGGCCCGATCCTCAGGTAATATGGCCGGGAGATATCTCCGCGGATAAAAGTTTAGGATTAAATGCTCATTACCACAGAAGCTCCAAGGGCGGAGGAGAATGGGAGTTTTTTGATCTTCCCGAAAAATGGACCATAGATTACCATTCTCTCGGACTCAAATTTAATCTTAAGCCCTTCAGCTTCAAGCATACGGGGCTTTTCCCCGAGCAGGCCGCAAATTGGGAATGGTTTCATAAAATAATAAAAGATTCAGGTAGAGAAAAACCCAAAGTCCTTAACCTCTTTGCCTATACAGGGGGTGCCACTCTTGCAGCAGCAAAGGCCGGCGCCTTCGTTACCCATGTTGATGCTTCAAAAGGCATAATAAGCTGGGCAAAGGAAAATGCCGTATCCTCCGGTCTGCCGGACGACACCGTAAGATGGCTTACGGACGACTGTCTGAAATTCGTGGAACGGGAGATCCGCAGAGGAAATAAATATGATGCCATAATAATGGATCCTCCCTCATACGGCAGAGGCCCCAAGGGAGAGATCTGGAAGATGGAGGAAAATATCTTTGACCTGGTATCGGCATGCGACGAGATACTGTCAGATGATCCCCTCTTCTTTTTACTGAATTCCTACACTACAGGCCTTCAGCCTGCAGTCCTCTCCTACATCCTTGAAACAGCCATCGGGAAAAATAGGAATGGTAACGTAACTGCCGGCGAGATAGGTCTTCCCATAGAAGAAAACGGACTCATACTGCCCTGCGGCGCATCAGGAAGGGTGGAGTTTTAAGACCCTTTTAAGAAATTGAATGATATAAAAATCTTTATAAAAAATACAGGCGGACATTCAAGTCCGCCTGTAACTCTTATTATGCCGTTTAAGATGATTCTGAAATTACAGCTGGGGAACGATATGCTCCCAAACAAGATCCAGAACATCCTGCACGTTGGAATGCATGGCCTGGGTGGCTACAACAGCATTTTTGTCAGGTATCACTATGACAAACTGTCCTTCCCTTCCGTAGGCTCTGTAGCTTCCTTCAAGAGAATTTTCCCAGATATAGAAGCCATAACCCATTTCTTCATCCTTGGCATAGCCTGCAGGATTTATAACATTGCTGTCAACATGCTTCCTGGTGGCATTCTCCACCCATTCCCTGGAGAGATATCTTCTGCCGCGATATTCGCCCATTCCAAGGTAGATCTGACCTAACTTGGCCATATCCACTATGTCCAGATAAAGATCTGATGCAGGGAATGTGTGTCCTGCCTGGTCAGTTTCCCAAACAGGCTTTTCCACCCCGAGAGGCTGCCACATCTTCTCGTAAAGATAATCAAGGAGGGTCTTGCCTACTGCCTTTTCAAGCATTCTGCCTGCCACATAGGGAGCCAGGTTTCCGTAATTAAACTTTTCTCCGGGCTGATATACCATAGGGCAGTCAAAAGCAAATCTTAACCACTCCTCCTGCATCTCTTTGGGAAGGGGATCCTCTGCCTCACCTCTAAGCCTTTTTCTGTCTATTACCATAAGATGAGGTTTTCCATGGCCTGAGCACATGGTAAGGAGATTTTCAAGGGTTACATCATACCATCTTTCATCAAGATCTTCAGGAAGGATCTCCGGGAAGAAATCAACAGGCTTGTCGCTTAATTTAAGCAAGCCTTCATCTATCGCCATGCCTATGCCTGTAACTGTATGAGTCTTTGCCACGGAAAAAACATTGTGTTTGACCGGGCCGTTGAATCTTTTAAGCCCCAGGAGAACATCATCCTGAATAGCCATAACAGCATCAAGACCGATGTTGTTCTTTTTTACATCATCTATAAGGCCTTCAAGCGTAAACATAGTTAATCCTCACCTTCTTATGCGTTCCAATGCTTCTTGCAAAGTGCGTTGAGCTTATCAAATGCCTTAGCATCTCTTAATGCAAGGAATGCTGCACTGTAAACTTCAAGACAGTCTTTGTAGATCTCATGATTTTCCTTAATGGGCTCAACTGTTCCCGTTACATGAACGATATTGTTAACTGCTTCATCAAGGCTTGAGAAGATACCTGCACCTGCTGCACCAAGACATGCAGAACCAACAAGACCGCAGTCGTCAACTGCAAGAGTATCGCAGGCAACGCCGTAAACATCAGCCTGGATCTGACGCCACAGAGGAGACTTAGCTCCGCCGCCGGAAAGTCTGATGGAATCAAAAGGTCTTCCGAGAACGTCCTGCATAGCATTTACACTGAGAGCCAGCTCGTATGCAACGCCTTCAAGAACGCCTCTTGCCATATAGGAACGATCATGTCCGAGAGAAAGTCCGAAGGAACATCCTCTTGCTGTATCACAATAATAAGGTGTTACCTGTGTGGACATGAAAGGCATAAACATGTAGCCTTCGCATCCAACGGGAGCAAGAGCAGCTTCTCTGTCGATAAGCTCGTAAGGGCTCATGCCTGTAGCTTTACCCACAGCTACTTCCTGTGCTCCATAGGTGTCTCTCCACCATCTTAAAGCCTCTCCTGAACAGTATGCCAGACCTTCCATGTCATACTTTCCGGGATTAGCATGTCCTGAGAAAAGAACCTGTCTCTTGGGATCTTTCTTAACACTGTCAACAGCTGCAACCATAACTGCTGCTGTACCTATATTTATTTCTGCAATACCTTCTTTAACAACGCCTGCTCCTACAGCTGCGCACTGCTGATCTCCACCGCCAACGCAGATAGGCATTCCCTCTGCAAAGCCTGTAAGCTCTGCTGCCTTTTTGGAGATGGTTCCTACCTGACGTGCTGAAGCCTTGATCGGAGGAAGCTTTTCCTTATCAAAATCGATAGCCTTAAGAAGCTCATCAGACCAAGCGAGCTTCTCTGCATCCATCATGCCGTGAAGTGCAAGGGATGAAGGATCTGTAAAGGTCTCTTCTGATCCCAGCTGATGAAGGAGCCATTCCTGTCCTGTTACAAAAAGATGTGCTTTTTCGTAAAGCTCGGGCTGTCTGTCTCTTACCCATTTGTATTTGGAATAAGCCCAAAGGGAGATAAGAGGACATGCACAGATCTCATGATATTTATCTTCGCCGATATTCTCTTCGATCCATTTAACCTCTTCTACTGCACGGCTGTCATTCCAAACGATGGAATCGTGAAGGGGATTCCAATCCTTATCAACAGCAAAGAAGGTTCCTCTCTGAGAAGAAATAGCAAGAGATCCTACTTCCTTGGGGTCGATACCGGTCTTTGCAAATATCTCCTTACCGCATTCGCAAAGAGCGTTCCAGAGGAGCCAGGGATCCTGCTCTACCCAGCCTACTGCAGGGTAGGTACAATAATACTCCCTGTATGCATGAGCCACCGGAGTTCCGTCCAGTGTGAACAGCATGATCTTAAGACCTGTAGTACCCGCATCAATACCACAAATATACTTCATTTTCCTTCCTCCTTTAAAATGGATTAAATATTTCAGCCGGGTATCCCGGCTAATGCTCAGAATTCCACCGTAAGAAGCCTTTTCGCCAGCTCCGAATCCGTTACCAGAACATCCACAAGGCCTCCTCTTATGGCCGCCAGCACGCTGTGAGCCTTATATGCCCCGGAAACAAGACTTATCTTAGTCTCTATCTTTTTAAAATCAGCCATGCTGATATTAAGTGTCCTGTCCACAAGACTTGTACGGCATTCCCTGCCGTCCTTGTCAAAAAGATGATAAGCTATATCACCTACCACCTTTTGCTCCTTTAATTCCTTAAGATCCTCCTCCGTATAAAGATCGGATTTGGTAAGGATCGATGTTACCTCGGGATAAAAGGATCCGATGCCGTTTACGGAAACATTGATATCCTTGAACTTCCTGTATACATCCCGTACGGTCTTTTCCTTCTTGATGATGTCGGCAGCCTCTTTGCTTGATAAAAGAACATTGGCAAGTATGGAATAATGTTCTCCCTCAAAGGCCTTTGCCATAGTGTGCGCAAGGCTTGGCGTATCGTATTTTACATCGCAGTAGGCATATGTTCCGTTAAGCGTTACTACGGAAACGTGTTCTCTTTGGGACGGGTTGAGATAATTTACCATGTAGCTCAGCGTACTGCCCCAGGTTATGCCTATGACATCATCCTTTTTGATGATCCTCTGGAGATATCTCGCTCCTTCCAGAGCCACCTGTTTCTTCAGGTTTTCCCCGCTGTCCATGGTCTCGTCATAGTCTGTTATGGCAGGAGTGATGATAACATCCTTAAGCCCGAAACGGCTTTTGATCTCTTCTTCCAGATGTATGCATCCCATGTAGGGGTTTGTTATTACAAAGTCAACGATCTTCTGTTCCTTTGCCTTTGTAAGGAGCCTGGAAACAGTAGGGATCGAAATACCCAGCATCTTGGATATCTCTCTTTGTGAATAGTCTTCTATATAATAAAGATATGCTGTCTTTATAACTAAAAATGTAGATTGACTGTACAGATCCCTTTTCATACGGTCTCCTTTTGGGCCCATTAGACCCTTTTATACATTGTACGGGAATTGATACCATGATGGAAAGACTGAAAAATTTTTCGGGGTGCAGAGAAATCTGCGCCATAAAAATGCGGAGCCCTTACGCTCCGCATCTTCAAGCTTTTAATAAGCTTTTCCCCAATATACCATTTTAGCTGCAGGCTTATTGCAGCATACACATGTATCACTTATTTTTTCCTGTATGAAGGGGATACATCTTGATGTCGCAGTGGTATCCTCTTTTATCTTTTCCTCACATTCTCTGCTGCCGCACCACATAGCCTTTACAAAGCCGGGCTTGTTTTCCAGAATATCCTTAAACTCCTCATAATCCCTGGCCTCATATGTATGGCTGTCCCTGTGTTCCACAGCTCTTTGCAGCATATCTTCCTGCATCTTCTCAAGGATAACGGGAAGCTCTTCGTTGAGTCTGTCGATCTCCACAACGATCTTTTCTCTGGTGTCTCTTCTGACTACAACAGCCTTACCCTTTTCTATATCTTTGGGACCAAGTTCTATCCTTAAGGGGATGCCCTGTATCTCCTGTTCGGCAAATTTCCATCCCGGCGACTTATCAGATGTATCCATGTCTATCCTTACCACATCCTTAAGGGCTGAAAGTACCTCGCTGCATTTTTCCAGCACTCCGCCCTTCTGGGCAGCAATGGGAACTATCCTTGCCTGAACGGGTGCTATCCTGGGAGGGAGCACCAGTCCGGAATCATCACCGTGAACCATGATGATTGCTCCGATTATCCTTGTAGACATGCCCCATGAGGTCTGATGAACATGCTGAAGTGTATTGTCCTTGCCTGTATATTGGATATTGAAGGCCTTTGCAAAGCCGTCGCCGAAATTATGGCTGGTGCCTGACTGAAGGGATTTTCCGTCATGCATCATGGATTCTATGGTGTAGGTGGCATTGGCCCCTGCAAATTTTTCCTTTTCCGTTTTCTGACCTTTTATTACGGGAATGGCAAGATATTTTTCGCAGAATTCCGCATAAATGTTAAGCATCATAACGGTCCTCTCTTCGGCCTCCTCGGCTGTGGCATGAATAGTATGCCCTTCCTGCCATAAAAATTCCTTGGAACGGAGAAAAGGTCTTGTGGTCTTTTCCCATCTTACGACGGAACACCATTGATTGTAGAGCTTCGGCAGATCCCTGTGGGACTGTACTATTCTGGAATAAAGATCACAGAAAAGAGTCTCGGAAGTGGGTCTTACGCACATCCTTTCTTCCAGTTCCTCAGCCCCTCCATGAGTCACCCATGCAACCTCGGGTGCAAAGCCCTCCACATGGTCTTTCTCCTTCTGAAGCAGGCTTTCGGGTATGAACAGGGGCAGATATACGTTTTCAACCCCCGTTTCTTTAAACATGCCGTCCAGATTCTTTTGTATCTGCTCCCAGATCGCATAGCCGTTGGGAAGAAGGATCATGCATCCCTTAACTCCCGAATACTCCGTAAGCTTTGCCTTTTTGACCACATCCGTGTACCATTGGGCAAAATCCTCAGCCATGGGTGTTATTTCTTCCACCAGCTTTTTATCATTAGCCATTTTAATTCTCCTATCCTTTAAAACCTTTTAAAAGTTCACATGTCCAACCGAATTTTTCCGGAGGAAGCCTGAATTCCATCGTTTTCTTCGTAAGAGGATGAGAAAAGCTGAGTCCCGCAGCGGAAAGCGCTATGGTATTTCTGTTCTCTCTTACGAGTATATCTCCTTCGGGAGCCTTGCCTCCCATATAAAGCCTGTTGTATTTTGTATCTCCCAGTATCCCTGCATCTCTTGATGATGTCTGTATTCTGATCTGATGAAATCGTCCTGTTATGAGCCTTATATCCGCAAGGGAATAAGATATCCCGTTTTTATATGCTGTACGCAGTATATCATAATGAAGGAGTGCCTCTTTTGCCCCGGGCTCTCCCTTTTTACATACACGGCCTGTGCCGCCGGTCTTCTCCTTAAGTATGTAATCGGATAGCTCCCCCGATTTCCCCGGCAAAAGTCCCGAAAGGCAGGCTATATATCTTTTCCCGATGCCAGATCCTTCCTTCTGCATCTGGCTTCCGAGAGATGCTGCCGCATTCTTGTTCCTTCCAAAGAGCATAAGTCCGGACACGGGCCTGTCCAGCCTGTTTATAAGGAATACCTCCCCCGAAAGGTTATTCCTTGCCCAGTTGACCATGTCGGGATCCGTGGATCTGTCCTCCTGGGACAGAAATCCGCCGGGCTTATATAAAACTGCCACATCCTTATCGCAATAAATGATCTCAGGCTCCATTTATATGACTCCGAAGCTGATCTATATGTATCTGACCCGGCGCGGAAGCCTTGCCGGCTGTCGCAAATGTCATGCAGCTGTTAAAGCTTAAGGGATCAAGTCGCGAGATCTTTCCTGCCTCGCCCATGGCTATTATGATGAGTGGAACATCCACGTTCCTGGAAAGATCCTCCGATACCTTCTTAAGTCTTGAAAGATCAGTGTCCTTAAGAGGCATCACTGCTATCTTTACTATATCTCCTCCTATGGCTTCTCCGTAGAATCCGTTTCTGACAAGCTCCATATCAAGAGGAGTATGGTTAAAATCATGCCATGATGCGATCACCTTAATGTGATTCCTGTGAGCATGCTCAACTATATCTGAGACCAAAAGATTATCCCGTCTCATCTCCACATCGATGTAGGAAAAGAGGCCCGAATCCGCGGCCGCCTTTAATATTTCAAGGTAATCCTCTTCCTTTCCGAAGCCGCCTTCTCTTACGGTCCTGTATGTAAAAATACAATCAATTCCTTTAAGATGCTTATGGAAAAGCTCCATCGCATCGAGAAGAGCATCCCTTTTTATATCCTTCAGATGATCCGCACGCCATTCTAAAAGATCCGGTCTTTTCTCCAGCGCATTTATAAGTTCTTCTTCAAGTTCTTCTATATCTTCCCCCATCACCGGTATGCAGATCAGGGGCTTATTTGATGGATCCAATATGTCTACCTCTTCAGTCAGTCTTTTTAACGGAAAAAGCAACCTTTTCTCCGTTTATATCCCATTCCTTTTCAAATCCTTCCGTACTGCCGAGAAGCAGATCCACGCCCAGTACATCGGGCAGTATATTATCTCTGTTTCTGTCGGCAATGTCCTCTATCCTCTTGTTGTCCTTTATGCCCACAACGATATGATCCATTACCTCAAAGCCTGCTTCCTTACGCATGGTCTGTATCTTGGATATTATCTCTCTTATAAATCCTTCCTCTATAAGCTCTTCGGAAAGTCTTGTGTCAAGAACAACGGATATACCTTTCTCCGTGGCTGCAGCAAAGCCCTCTGTCCTGGCTGTTTCTATAAGAAGATCCTCTTCCAGAAGGCGCACCTCCGTGCCGTCTGCATCGAAGACCAGAGCGCCCTCAGACTTAAGCTGTTCCATGGCTGCATTACCGTCCACATTGGCAAGATATTCCCTGATGGCGTTTATCGCCTTTCCGTATTTTGGCCCTACTGTACGAAGCTGAGGCTTGAAGGAATATGAAATATATTCGGATATATCGTCTATATACTCCACTTCCTTTACGTTAAGCTCTTCTCTTATGATGTCCGTAAAATACTTTTCGAGCCTGTCGCTTGCGTTGATCATTATGCGTGAAAGCGGCTGTCTGTTCTTCAGATTGGACTCGTTTCGAAGCGCCCTTCCCATAACGACAACATCAAGAACCCTGTCCATGGAAGCCTCCAGATCCGGGTCTATCATGTCTTTATCTGCCGTAGGAAAATCGCAGAGATGTACGGATTCCGGCGCATCCTTGTAAATATTCCTTACAAGATTCTGATAAATGGATTCGCTCATAAAGGGTATCATGGGAGCGCAGAGCTTTGATAATGTAACAAGCGCCTCGTACAGCACAAGATAAGCATCTATCTTGTCCTGCTCCATTCCTTTAGCCCAGAATCTTTCTCTTGAGCGTCTTACATACCAGTTGGAAAGATCCTCCACGAATGCCTGAAGGGCCTTTGCCGTCTCTGTTATCCTGTAGTTATCCATGTTATCCGTAACCGTAAGGATAAGGGAATTCAGCTTGCTTAAAAGCCATCTGTCCATTACGGCCGGTTCCTTTGAGAGCGTATGGGACGAAGGATCGAATTCATCTATGTTTCCGTACAAAACATAAAAGGCATATGTGTTCCATAGGGTTCCCATAAACTTTCTCTGGCCTTCCTGAACCGCTCTTCCGTGGAAACGGTTAGGGAGCCATGGAGCCGAATTGATATAGAAATACCATCTGATGGCATCTGCTCCGTATTCCTCAAGGGCATCGAAGGGATCTACCGCATTCCCCTTGCTCTTGCTCATCTTCTGTCCGTTTTCATCCTGAACATGACCGAGAACTATTACGTTCTTAAAGGGGGCCTTGTCAAAAAGAAGTGTGGATATGGCCATAAGTGAATAGAACCATCCCCTGGTCTGATCCACTGCCTCTGATATAAAGTCCGCAGGGAAATTCTTTTCGAAGACTTCCCTGTTTTCAAAGGGATAATGATACTGGGCAAAAGGCATCGATCCGGAATCGAACCAGCAGTCTATGACTTCCGGAACCCTTCTCATCTCTTCTCCGCAAACAGGGCACTTAATGGTAACTTCATCCACATAAGGCTTGTGGAGCTCTATGTCCTCAGGACAATTGTCCGATCTTTCCCTGAGTTCCTCTATGGAGCCTACTGCGTCCATATGACCGCATTTGCATGTCCATATATTAAGGGGAGTTCCCCAATATCTGTTTCTTGAAAGTCCCCAGTCCTGAACATTTAAGAGCCAGTCCCCGAAACGTCCTTTTCCTATGCTTTCCGGTATCCAGTTGACCGTATTATTGTTTGCTATAAGCCTGTCCCTTACCTCTGTCATCTTTATGAACCATGATTCTCTGGCGTAATAGATAAGGGGCGTATTGCATCTCCAGCAATGGGGATAGCTGTGCTCGAAAGCAGGAGCATCAAAAAGAAGATCCCTTTCCTTAAGATCCTTCAGGATCAATGGGTCAGCGTCCTTTACGAACTTTCCGGCCCACGGTGTCTCCTCTGTCATCTCTCCTCTGTCGTTTACGAACTGGATAAATGCCATATCATATTTTCTTCCTACTCTGGCATCATCCTCACCAAAGGCGGGAGCCTGATGAACTACACCTGTACCTTCCGTAAGAGTTACATAATCATCACATAATATGATGTGGGCTTTTTTATCCTTCTGTCTTGATATTACAGGCTCCTGAAAATCATAAAGAGGCACATAGGCCTTGCCTTCCAGAGTACTTCCCTTAAATACTTCCAATACCTCGTATGCAGGTTCGTCGTCTGTGGAAAGTTTTCCCAAGACCTTATCAAGAAGAGCCTCTGCCATTATATAAGTATATCCGTCAGCAGCCTTTACCCTTGCATAATCCTTCTCTGCATTTACGCAAAGGCCCACATTGGAAGGCAGGGTCCAGGGTGTGGTTGTCCATGCCAGTATGTAAGCATCCTCGTCTTTAAGCTTGAATCTTACTATGGCGGATCTTTCCTTAACATCCTTATATCCCTGAGCTACCTCGTGACTTGAAAGAGGCGTACCGCAGCGCGGACAGTAGGGCACTACCTTGTAGCCCTTATATAAAAGGCCTTTATCAAATATCTGCTTTAACGCCCACCATTCTGACTCGATATAATCGTTATAATATGTGACATAAGGATCATCCATATCGGCCCAGAAGCCTACGGTATTTGAGAAATCCTCCCACATGCCCTTATATTTCCACACATTTTCCTTACAGTGCTTTATAAAAGGCTCTATACCGTATTCCTCTATCTGATCCTTACCGTTTATTCCGAGTTCCTTCTCCACTTCCAGTTCCACGGGAAGGCCGTGGGTATCCCAGCCGGCTTTTCTGGGCACATTAAAGCCTTTCATGGTCTTATATCTGGGGAAAAGGTCCTTTATTACCCTTGTAAGAACATGACCGATGTGAGGCTTGCCGTTGGCTGTGGGCGGTCCGTCGTAGAACATAAATTCCGGACCATCCTCCCTCTGTTCCATGCTCTTTTCGAATATCCTGTTCTCCTTCCAGAAATCCTCGATCTTTTTCTCTCTCTCGATGAAATTCATATCGGAGTTGACTTTGTCATACATTCGTAAATACCTCTTTTTTCCTGATTTTAGGACAACATAAGATTATACACTATTTAAAATCTTTAGTGAATATGATAAATGCGCTTTACTGCATAAATGCTGTCCGAAAAGAGATCTTTCGGGAAAACCGTCATCGTTTTCCCGCAGGGCGGCAAGAAAGGGTGCTCCATCATTTATAAATGGGGCACCCTTTGCGCTTTTAATATAAACTGTTCCTATCAGCCTATCATATCGTCCATGCCGTAAAGCCCCGGAGCCTTATCCGCAAGGAAACGGCATGCCTTAATAGCTCCGTTTACGAAGATCTGCCTGCTTATGGCCTTATGGGTAAACCTTAATTCCTCATCCTTTCCCAGATACAGTACCTCATGTTCTCCTGCAACCGTTCCGCCTCTCAGGGCATGGATGCCGATCTCCTTTCCTCTCTTGCCTGTCATGCCTTCTCTTCCGTAGACTCTCTCAAATTCCCCTTCGGGATCTATGGCCTCCACCAGCATCTTTGCGGTGCCGCTGGGAGCGTCAGCCTTCTGTCCGTGATGCATCTCCATGATCTCTATGTCAAAATCATCCTTAAGAGCAGGCGTTATCATGGATACGGCCTTTCTTAATATGGCCACTCCAAGAGAAAAGTTGGAGCCGTAAAATATAGGTATCTCCTTTGATGCATCATTAAGCTCCTGTCTATGTTCTTCCGTAAGCCCTGTTGTACCGTAAACAAGTCCTGCCCCTGTTTTTTTGCAGTAATCAAGGACCCAGCTTAAGTTGTCCCTGTGGGAAAAATCCAGGACCATATCGCAGGCTGCGGGAACTTCGTCCTTATTATCTATGTCGTAAAGGCCCAGCACTTCCATGCCGTCCTCTGCTGCTGTCTTTTCTATAAGGGTCCCCATCTTCCCTCTTCCAATGATGATTATCTGCATAAGCCCACCTTTCTCATGGATGCCATAAGCTTTTCTCTGTTGGCATCATCCATTTCGCAAAGAGGCATCCTGTAGCTGCCTGCATTAAGCCCCATTATGTTCATGGCTTCTTTTACGGGTATGGGATTTACCTCGATAAAGAGAGCATGTATAAGATCGAGATATTTAAGCTGCAGCTCTCTGGACTTTTGCACATCACCCTCAAGATATGACATGGCTATATCATGAGTCTCCTTCGGCAGGATGTTTGCCATAACGGAAATAACTCCGCTTCCGCCAAGTGCCATTATGGGAAGTATCATGTCATCATTGCCGGACCACATGGCGAAATCATCTGATATAAAGCGCGCCACGTCTGATGCGTACTGGATGCTTCCGCTGGCCTCTTTTATCCCGCATACATTGGGATGCTTTGCCAGCTGCTCAACCACATCTACGGTTATGGAGCATCCTGTTCTGCCCGGCACGTTGTATACGATAATGGGACATTTTGTAACATCAGCCACATCCGTAAAATGATGGAGCATGCCCTTTTTATTGGCCTTGTTGTAGTAGGGAGAGATCATAAGAAGAGCATCCGCTCCCATATTGGCATATTTTGTAGCCTTTGATATGGCTGTTTCCGTACAGTTTGATCCTGCTCCAACCACCACGGGAACCCTTCCTGCCACATGATCAAGGGTAAACTGCGCAACTGCGTCATCCTCCTCATGAGTCATGGTGGAGCTTTCTCCTGTGGTCCCAAGCACAAGTATGCCGTCTGTTTCGTTTTCCAGATGAAAATCCAGAAGATCCTTAAGTGTGTCAAAATTGACCGATCCGTCTTTGTTAAAAGGTGTTACAAGTGCTACTATACTGCCTTTGATCATTTTGATATCCCCCTTCAAGTCTCATTAATCAACATGCTTTCATATGTTTCCCGTTTTACTGCTTCTGTGTCTTTTCCGTCTTTAACGAAGACCACCGCAGGTCTTCCGTTCTGATTGTATCTCATGGACATGGAATATCCGTAAGCTCCCGTGGTATATACCGCCAGTATATCTCCCCTCTCGGCTGTCTGGAGATCTATGCCGTCAATAAGTATATCGCCTGATTCACAGCATTTTCCTGCCACTGTTACCAAGTCGGTCTTCGGCTCATCCATACGGTTTGCAACATCGGCGTCATACTTTGCTTCGTAAAGGGCGGGCCTTATATTGTCTGTCATGCCTCCGTCCACAAAAATATATTTTTTATGAGGAGTCTTTTTAATATATCCTACGGTATAAAGGGTCGTTCCCGCTTCCGCCACTATGCTTCTTCCGGGCTCGATCATCACTTTGTCAAAGGAGAGGCCGTGGCGCTTTCTTTCCCTAAGGAGGCTTTCAAGTATGCTGTCCATCATTTCCTTTACGGGCACCGGCCTGTCCTCATCCGTATACCTGGCTCCGAAGCCCCCTCCCAGGTCTATTGCCCTGCAGCTTATACCGTATTCCGTTTCCATTTCCTTCATAAAGCCGCAAAGCTTTTCTATGGCTGCAGTAAAGGCATCCTTTTCAAATATCTGAGATCCTATATGAATATGAAATCCCGAAAAGCTTATGTTATCAAGGCTTGATAATCCCTTTACGGTCTCAGCTATAATGTCCTTTTCATCCATGGATATGCCGAACTTGCTGTCCACATTGGCCGTGATTATATATTTATGGGTATGAGCATCTATACCGGGATTGATGCGTATCATCACATCAAGCTTATCATCCCTTCCCGCCATATACCTCTTAATATCTTCAGCCTCTTCCTTATTATCGATGATAAATGTCCCGATGCCGCTGTCTATGGCAAACTTTATCTCTTCAGGTGATTTATTGTTTCCGTGGAAATATATCTTTTTCGGATCTATGCCTGCCTTAAGAGCAGTATAGATCTCTCCTCCCGAGACCGTATCAAGAGACAGGCCCTTCTTCTTTATGATCTTAAGCATGTGTATGCAGGTAAATGCCTTTGATGCATAAAGGATCTCCGTCGAGAGCCCATCTGCCTTAAAATGCTCCAGATACTCTTCTATCCTGTCCTCTATCATCTTTTGATCATACACATAAAGAGGCGTCTTATATTTATCCGCAAGCTCTGATACGGGCACTCCGCCTATTGAAAGCTCTTTCAAAAAGCATCACTCCTTTAAATCCAAAATTACCATACAAAGAATGTTTTATAAAAAACAAAAAGCCGACGGGATGCTACCCATCGGCATATAACCAAATAAACGGATAGCACTCCTGCAGTTTCTGCAGACAGTCCGTCAGATATTCTCTGCCGTCCCACCATCCCTCCGCGCCCGAAGGAATGATTCGGCGGAATTGCCTTATATACAGATCAAATGCCCGCCGGCTCTCTGCATACTAATCGTTTCCGCGTCCTCTATCACTTCTATTATACATAAGATCTTTCAAAAATAAACTATTATTTAAGAGCCATCCCCTTATCTGCTGAAAAGGTATGCTTATTCTCTCCTTAGCGCCTCTATGGGATTAAGGTTGGAAGCCTTTATGGCAGGACCGATGCCTGCTACTATGCCGACTCCCATGGAAATGGCAAAGGCCAGTATCATCCAGGGAATATCAAGGGCCATATTTGTCTGCATAACTGCAGCCATTACCCTTGCAACGATGATCCCTATGATCACACCGAGGATCCCTCCCATGGCCGTAAGGACTACAGCCTCTGTAAGGAACTGCCTCCTGATAACGGTCTTCTTTGCTCCTATGGCCTTTTTAAGGCCTATCTCCGTGGTCCTTTCCGTAACAGATACCAGCATGATGTTGGCCACTCCTATGGCTCCTACCAAAAGAGAGATGGCAGCCACGGCAATAAGAAGTATATTGGTGGATCTTGATGTTTCCTGAAGTCTGTTGGCTATCTCCAGCACATCATTTGCTTTATATTTTACCGAAGAGGAGCCTTCCTCTGACCCTTCCTGCATACCTCCGCTGCCGGGAACTTCCTTTATGGAAGCATTAAGTATCTCCTGGGCATCTCTGCCTGCATTTGTCATGGAATCGGTGCTCACGGCTTTAATGAGCACGTTCTCAGGCTCGTCGTAGATATAGAGCACAGGCCATATGGTTATGGGTATAAATATCCTTGCCTGGCCGTCGTTCATATATGTTTCGTAATCCTGAAGGTTCTCTATAACAGGCTCGAAGGTGGATATATTCTTTACAACGCCCACAACCGTAAAGGGCTCGCCCTTTATATCTATTACCTTTCCTGCGGCCTTTTCCGTCCCGAAGAGCCCTTTGGCCATTGCCTCATCCAGTACGGCGATCTTTACGTTTTTTTGAAGATCGCTTTTGGAAAACAATCTTCCCTCCTTGATGCAGAGCCCTGCCACCGCAAAGTAATCCGCATCCACGCCGTATATGCTTGCGCCGGATGTCTGCTGACCCATGTAGAAAATGTTGTTCTGATAAGACCTCTTTTTATACAAAGATACGTTTTCCACGGAGGAAAGATCCATTATGGCTTTTTTTGTTTCCTCGTCCACAGGTCTTATGCCCGCAGGAATACCGCCGTATTCTACCTCGTACTCCATTCCTCCCTGAGAAAGACCTACCTCCACCGTATTGTTGCCGGAGCCTACCAGATTTCTCTTGATCTGCTCGTTGGTTCCTTTTATGGAGGAGACTATGGCAATGATAGCAGCAATACCTATTATTACTCCCAGCATGGTGAGGGCTGATCTCAGCTTATGAGTTTTAATGCCTCTGAAGGCCATTTTTATATTTTCACCCATATCAATCAATATCCGTACAGACCGGACAGATCCTCCTGAAGATTAGTTTTTGCTCCTTCTTTTACAGACTTTCCGTAAGGAAAAGCCAGATTATCGGACATGGTCAACCCGGAGATTACCTCCACCTGATAACCGTAAAGAGTCTTTCCCGTCCTGATGTATTGCTTTTTAAGGATGCCGTTGTCATCCTTCATAACATAGCTTCCTTTATCATCATCACGTGTCATGGCCTTCGGAATATAAAAATTCTGATCTGAAGCCTCAGGATCAAATCCTCCGCCTATGACCACAGATACGCTTTCCCCGTTATATACTCCGTCTGCATTCTCTATTACCGCATAAAACGGATAAAATGATGCCGTCATCTCACCCCAGGACTGATAATTCTCATCGGGATAATCGCTTATCTCCGTGATCTTTCCCTGGTAGGCATTGCCGCTCTCCCAGGACTGGATCATGATCTCGTCCCCTGGCTTCATGGAGAGCATTCTGTATTCGTCCACATACCCTTTAACATAGAAGCCTCCGCCTCCGGAAACTGTTATATAAGGTTCGAAGCTCTCTTCTCCTTCTGCAGCCTCTCCCAAATGCATTACCGTGCCGTTTACCGTACTTAAAACAGTTGCATTTTCCAGGGTCTTTTCGGCTTTCTTAAGATCTATCTCGGCCTGTCGGAGCTTAAGCTGCAGCTGAGCAAGCTCCTGCCTTGATTTTTGCAGCATCTCATTTATTTCCTGAGGGCTGGGGCCGGGATCAGGCTCGGGCTCGAAAGGTTCTTCCGTTTCCTCTTCTTCGCTCTCCTGCTCCTCTGTCTCTTCTGCCGTTTCCGTTTCTGTCTCTGTTTCCGTCTCTGTTTCCGTCTCCGTCTCTGTTTCGGTCTCTGTCTCCGTCTCTGTTTCCTGCTCCTTTGTATTAAGGACCCCGTCATTAAAGATAAAATCCTTAACGGGAGTATCCACCGCATCATCTCCGGGAGCACTCAGCATTGAGCCGTCAACGGAGGCCTTTATATTGCCCATTATAAGCGTGACCGTTATGGGTGATGATGCTCCGGCAGCACCGTTCTCATCATATCCCATCAGCTTATAAACAAATCCCTTTGTGACTACCGCATCCTTGCTGCAGCTTATTACATTCTCCCCTGAGGATGTATCTATTTCAGTATTATAGTCCAGAACGGATTCCGTACCTTCTCCCAACAGGACAAAGTCTATCTTCTTAATAGCGCCTCCGCCTTTATAATAACCGTAGTTGCCCCGCTGAAGCTGATTTATGGTATCCTGCGTCTTTTCTATCTGAAGCTTAAGCTTCTCCACATTTAAACGCTTTTCTTCCCTGTCTATATCCATCAGCGTAGTATCGTATGACAGAAGCTTGTCCCCGATATTTACCTGCTGGCCTTCTTTTACAAAGACTTCTCTTATCTTCTGGTCAGGACTTTTATAGACCTGCTGGATATTTCTTGTGACTACATTTCCGTAGGACTCCATTCCGTAATTATAATCATATCCGGCCATGATCATAACAGGATATACATCCACCGTGCCCGGGCTTCTGGTCAACACAACACCTGTCCCTATGGCTCCTATAGCCAGAGCCCCTATGACGCCTCCAATGATGCCCTTTTTCAATCTTTTATTCACTGCATTCACCTCCGTCCCCTCGGATGATGCCGTCCTTCAGATGGATAACGCGCTTTGCATGGGCTGCAATATCTGCATCATGAGTGATCATTATTACGGTAACGCCTTCTTCATTAAGCTCCTTAAAGAGCTCCATCACCGACTCTCCTGATTCGGAATCCAATGCACCTGTGGGCTCGTCAGCCAAAAGTATCCTGGGATCATTTATTATTGCCCTTGCAATGGCGACTCTCTGCTTCTGTCCTCCCGAAAGCTCTCCCGGATTATTTCCCGTCTTGTCATCAAGGCCCATCCTTTCAAGGGCTGCTGCAGCTCTCTTCCTTCTTTCCTCTTTGGGGATGCCTGCATAGACCAGCGGAAGTTCCACATTCTCCAGCGATGATGTATTGGGCAGCAGGTTGAAGGTCTGAAAAACAAAGCCCAGCTTGTTAAGGCGAAGATCAGACAAAAGCTCATCGGAGCTGTCCCCGGTTATCTCCGTTCCGTCCAGGATGTATTCCCCGGAGGTAGGTGTGTCCAGGCAGCCCAGTATATTCATAAGGGTGGTCTTTCCGGAACCGGAAGGTCCCATTATGGCCACATAGTCCCCTTCCTCCACCGTAAGATTTATATCCTTAAGAACAGGTGTCACCATTTTTTCATTTATGTAATCCTTGAAAATATGGCGAAGCTCAATCAACATCTTCTTCGTCTCCTTCACCGGAATAATCTTCATCCATGGTCAGATCGCCTTCCTGTCCGTCCTCGAAATATATCTCCTGACCATCGGGCGCTCCGTTTTCAAAATATATTTCCGATCCGCCGGGTTCTCCGTCCTCGTAATATATTTCCTGACCGTCAGAGCCTTCATCCGGAGGATATGCCTCCTCATAATCCTCTGTGGTACCCATTCCTTCCTTAAGATCCGCCTCCGGCCATGCAATATAATCATCTTCCGTAATGCCGGAAACTATCTGGTATTCATCCGTTTCGGGATCGTATTCTCCCAGGGTAACATCACGCTTCTCCAGCCTGTCTTTATTATTTCTTACCCAGATAAAGGCGGACTCACCTTCTTCCGTTATATAACCTGACATGAGCCATATTCCTGTTTTGGCTTCTCCCTGTCCCACATCCTGTTCCATGTAAACATGCTGACCCATCATAAGGCCATCAGGATCCTTTACCTCCACATAAAAGGGATAGCTTACGGAGCCTTCTCCGTTTCCTGAGCCGCCGAAGAAATTATTGTTCATGTTCTCATTTGTATTGGTATCCTTGTCTATCTTTGATATGGTCCCGTGCCAGATGCTGTCATCGACTCTGGAGTGGATTATCATCTCGTCACCCACATTTATCTGATAAACATTCTGCTCATTTATGGACCCCTTTATCCTGTAGTCACCCTTCGACATGATGCTTATAAAGCCCGTTTCGGAAGACTGGCCGTAAGGATTCTGCTCTTCTCCCGTATTTATGGATTTTATAACTCCGTCCATGGGACTTTTAACGGAATTATCCTCCATTGCCTTCGCAAGGTTCTCCGCAGTAAGCTTCTTTTCCTCCAGCTCGTATCTTGCTTTCCTAATATCATTCTCCACAGACTGGATCTCAATCGTATATTCCAGCTGCTCCGAAGATGATGCATATGCCTTTTCTCTTGTAAGTGATGCGACCTGCTTTTCAAGAGCATCTATATTCTGGGCCGTGGAATCAACATCCAGCTGTGCCTGAGCAAGGGACAGCTCCATTTCCTGAAGATCATATGTAAAGAGAGCATCACCCTTTTTTACCTCGTCTCCCACTTCCACAAGTATCTCTTTGACAGTTCTTCCCGAATCCTTGTTTATATTTACCGTATCCTGAGATACAACCTGACCTGTAAAGCGGTTCTGAGATCCGTAGATATCATAATTAAGAGACTTTACGGATGTGACGTAAGCCTTTCGCTGGGATGATCCTCCCCCGTTTCCCAATACTTTCCATAAAATCAAGGCTGCTATCACTGCAACGCCGATCAGTATTGCGATTATAGCCAGCCTTTTGTTTTTGCTCATTATTTACACCTCCGAGAAAAATCTTTTTGGTAGTTCTTATGATAATTATACATTATATGGAGCCTTAATATACACTTCAAAACATACTGATTGCTTAAACAAATGTCCTTTTAAAGAAACAATTTATATATACGTAAAATATTTGATCTGCCGGGATATTTCCGCAAAAAAATAGAGCAGCCCTTTAAGGCTGCTCTATTTATGCCCTTTATTCCACATTTCCTATAAGCTGATCGTCTTTAAGATCGATAACAACTTTATCTCCCGGCGCCAGACTGTCGGAAAGGATCATCCTTCCTATGAGAGTTTCCACATTTTTCTGAAGATATCTCTTTAAAGGCCTTGCACCGAAGGAGGGATCATATCCGTTCCTGATGATATGGTCTCTTGCTGCATCACTTAAAGCAACGGAGATCTCCTTGTCCTCGATCCTTTTATTAAGCTCCTTAAGAAGAAGATCCACGATGGAGCTGATATCCGCCTTTGTAAGAGGCTTGAACATGATTATCTCATCAAGTCTGTTAAGGAATTCCGGTCTGAAATGATTCCTAAGCTCTGCTTCTACCATCTTCATGGCCTCTTCGGTAATGCTTCCGGTCATATCGTTTATTCCTTCCAGAAGATAAGTGGAGCCTATATTTGACGTCATGATGAGGATCGTATTCTTAAAGTCCACCGTCCTTCCCTGGGAATCTGTTATCCTGCCGTCATCAAGCACCTGAAGCAGCACATTGAAAACATCGGGATGTGCCTTTTCTATCTCGTCAAACAGGATGACGCTGTAAGGCCGTCTTCGTACGGCTTCCGTAAGCTGACCGCCTTCCTCATAACCCACATATCCGGGAGGCGCTCCGATAAGCCTTGATACGGAGAATTTCTCCATATACTCCGACATATCGATACGGACCATATTGTTCTCATCATCGAAAAGCGCCTCTGCCAGAGTCTTTGCAAGCTCTGTTTTTCCTACACCTGTAGGGCCCAGGAACATAAATGATCCGATGGGTTTCGTTTCGTCCTTGATACCGGCTCTTGAACGGATGATGGCCTCTGTCACTTTTTCCACTGCCTCATCCTGTCCTATGACTCTTTTATGAAGCTCTTCGTCCAGATGAAGAGTCTTGTTCCTTTCGGATTCGTTAAGCTTGGCAACAGGTATACCCGTCCATTTGGATACTACTCTTGCTATCTCATCCTCCGTTACCTGCTCTCTAACAAGAGAGTCTTCTCTTGCAGATAATTTCTGCTCCTCTTCCTCCAGCTCCTTCTTAAGCTGGGGAAGCTGTCCGTACTGAAGCTCTGCCGCCTTGTTAAGATCATAATCTCTTTTGGCTTTTTCTATCTGCCTGTTCATATCCTCTATGCGGGAACGAAGCTCGGATACCTTTTCCACGGCACCCTTGTCCTCTTCCCATTTGGCTTTTTTAGCTTCAAAGTCTTCTCTTAACTCTGCCAGTTCTCTTGAAAGGACATTTCTCCTTTCTTTGCTGAGTCTGTCATCCTCTTTCTTTAATGCAGCCTCCTCTATCTCCAGCTGCATTATCTTACGCCTTACTTCATCCAGTTCAACAGGCATGGAATCAAGCTCTGTCTTTATCATGGCACAGGCCTCGTCCACCAGGTCTATGGCCTTGTCAGGCAGGAATCTGTCTGAGATATATCTGTTTGAAAGTACTGCCGCAGCCACAAGAGACCCATCTGTGATCTTTACTCCGTGATATACCTCATATCTTTCCTTGATCCCTCGCAGAATGGAAATGGCATCCTCTACAGAGGGTTCATCCACATACACCGGCTGAAAACGACGTTCCAGAGCCTTGTCTTTTTCTATATATTTTCTGTATTCATCGAGAGTAGTTGCCCCGATGCAATGAAGCTCTCCCCTTGCCAGCATGGGCTTCAGCATGTTTCCGGCATCCATGGCGCCGTCTGTCCTGCCTGCACCCACGATCAGATGCAGCTCGTCAATAAAAAGGATTATCCTGCCGTCGGACTTTTTGACCTCCTCCAGCACTGCCTTAAGCCTTTCCTCGAATTCTCCCCTGTACTTTGCTCCCGCCACAAGGGCTCCCATATCAAGGGAATATATCTCCTTATCCTTAAGGCCTTCAGGTACATCGCCCTTGACGATCCTCTCCGCGAGTCCTTCGATGGCCGCCGTTTTACCTACACCAGGTTCTCCTATGAGCACGGGGTTGTTCTTTGTCTTACGGGAAAGGATCATGATTATGTTCCTTATTTCGGAATCCCTTCCGATAACGGGATCCAGCTTCTGCTTCCTTGCAAGATCCACCAGATTCTGTGCATATTTGGAAAGACTGTCATAGGTGTCCTCCGGATTATCCGATGTAACTCTCTGATTTCCTCTTACATCACGAAGAGCAGTAAGAAAGCTCTCCTTTGTAATACTGTACTTTTTGAAAAGTTCCCCAAGTTCTCTGTCCGGTCTTGCCAAAAGGCCCATAAAAATGTGCTCAACGGAAACATACTCGTCCTGCATCTGTTTTGCCAGAGACTCTCCTTCGTCAATGGCTCTTGTTATATCAGCGCTCAGATAATGCTGCCCTCCCTGCACTTTGGGCTTTTTCATAATTATCTCTCTAAGATCGTTTTCCAGTTTTTCCGTATCAACAGATGCCTTGCCCAGAAGCTTTTCTATCAGGCTGTCATCCTGAGAAAGGAGCGCCATAAGAAGATGCTCCTGATCTATCTGCTGGTTGCCGTATTCCGAAGCAACAGACTGGGCATCATTTACGGCCTGTATCGATCTTTTTGTAAATTTACTGAAATCTGCCATATATATCCCTCCTTCCGGGGTGATGATCTTCTTGATTATTTTTATATATTAAAAAGGCAGTCCTCCTGCCTGATATGATATTACCACTATTTATTAGCCAAGTCAAGTGTAGAGTGCTAAAAAGAAAAGACCGTATTCAATTAAAAAGCATCCGCCCTAAGGGCAGATGCCTACATAAAAATAAATCTCATCATATTCCTTTTAATATGACTTCTACGGGAGTCCTGCCCATTTCCGGCAGTATCTTCTCCAAAAGATCCTTCATTCTGAATTTTATGGATACGGTATTTACACAGGGGTGACATGCGAACATATCCTGCTCCAGCACATCCCTGTCCATTAAGAGCCTGACTTTTTTATCTTTATCGTTCATAAGGCCCAGTATGGATACGCTTCCCGGATACAGATCCATATATTCCAGCATATGCTCTTCATCTCCGAAGGAAAGCCTGCTGGTCTCCAGCTGCTTCGACAGCTCCTTCGTTTTAAAGGGCTTATCACCCGGCATCACAAGGAGATAATGGTCCGTCTTCTGCCTGTTGCAAAGGAAGAGATTCTTGCAGATGGGAACGGACAGGAGTTCATCTATCTTTGCGCATGCCTCCATGGTGTTGACGGGCTGATCCTGATGATCCACTCTCCAGAATTCAACGCCCAGTCTGTCCAGAAATCCATATGTTCTAAGCTCTCTTTCGGATCTGTCCTTTGTATCCTCAGGGGATCCCTTTACCATCTTCATACTCTTACCACATCCTTAAATTCAGCCTGAGCCGCTTTTAAAAGATCCCCGGGAGCCAGCCTGATCTGAAGGCCTATCCTGCCGCCGGAGATATATATCTTTTCAAGCCTTTCAGCGCTTATATCTATTACGGACCTGAAGTTTTTCTTCATTCCTATGGCTGTGCATCCTCCCCTTACATATCCCGTAAGCGGGGTCAGCTCCTTCAGAGGCAGCATTTCAAGAGATTTTTCTCCTACAGCGGCTGCTGCCTTTTTCAGGTCTATCTCCTTTTCAATGGGTATAACGAAATTATAATGTTCCCCCGACTTACCTGTGGTCACCAGCGTCTTATATACTTCTTCATGGGGAAGCCCCAGCATATCAGCCGTATGGACACCGTCCGTAAAGCTTTCCGCATCATATTCGAAATGCTCATATCGGATCTTAAGTCTGTCCAGGATCCGCATGGCATTGGATTTATTATCTTTTTTAGACATACATCACTCCAGTTCAAATGCGCCAGTATAAAGCTGGTAGTACATACCCTTTTCCGCCAGAAGGGATTCGTGATCTCCTCTTTCTATGATCACCCCATGGTCAAGGACCATTATGGCCTTGGCGTTCTTAACGGTAGAAAGCCTGTGTGCGATAACGAATACCGTTCTTCCTTCCATCAGCTTATCCATGCCTCTCTGGACCACAGCCTCCGTATGCGTATCTATTGATGATGTAGCCTCGTCCAGGATCATAACGGGAGGATCCGCCACTGCCGCTCTTGCTATGGCTATAAGCTGTCTCTGACCCTGAGAGAGATTGGAGCCGTTATTGTTAAGCTGTGTATCATATCCGTCAGGGAGCCTTGTTATAAAGTCGTCCGCGCCGGAAAGCTTCGCTGCATTTATGCACTCCTCGTCACTTGCCTGCAGATTTCCGTACCGGATGTTGTCAAGTATCGTGCCTGTAAACAGATTTGTCTCCTGCAGCACGAGTCCCATTGATCTTCTGAGATCATTCTTCTTTATGCGGTTGATATCTATGCCGTCATAGAATATCTTTCCGTCTTCCACCTCATAAAACCTGTTTATAAGATTTGTGATGGTGGTCTTGCCTGCTCCCGTTGCCCCGACAAATGCCACCTTCTGACCGGGCTTTGCATAAAGAGACACATTATGAAGAGCAGGCTTTTCGGGACTGTAGGAAAAGTCCAGATCGTTTATCCTTACATCTCCCCTTAAAAGAGCATAGGACACCTCGCCCTTATCTTGGCTTTTCCATGCCCATGTACCTGTATGCTCCTCCACTTCCCTTATGGTACCGTCGTCTGAAACAACGGCATTTACAAGGGTAATGGTCCCCTCATCCGTCTCCGGCTCTTTGTCCATAAGCTCGAATACTCTGGCAGAGCCCGCTATACCCATGATAACCGCGTTTATCTGCTGACTGAACTGGTTTACATTACCCGTAAACTGCTTTGTCATATTGAGAAATGTTACAGCGATGCTTATGGAAAATGTCATGCCCGAGATACTCAGGCTCGGAGCCTTGTAAATGAGCAGTGCTCCGCCTACGACGGCCACTATAACATACAGTATGTTTCCGATATTCCCTATAATGGGAGGAAGTATATTTGCAAAGGTATGAGCCTTTGTCATATTTTCGCAGTAGTCTTCATTAAGGGAATCGAAGCCTTTTTTTACCTCTTCCTCATGATTGAATACCTTGATAACCTTCTGGCCGTTCATCATTTCCTGGGCATAGCCCTCCAGCCGTCCCATGGCGATCTGGCTGGCAATAAAATGCTTCGCAGACCCGCCGCCCATCTTTTTGGAAACGATGGTCATGGCTACTACGCCCAGAAGTACCACCAGCGTCACCCATACGCTGTAATAGAGCATCATGAAAAGCACCACCAGAAGCACCAGTCCTGCTCTCAGCATGGATACAAGAGCCTGTGATACAAGCTGCCTGAGGGTATCTATGTCGTTTGTGTAATAGCTCATGATGTCTCCGGTCTTCTTCCTGTCGAAAAATCCGAGAGGCAGATCCTGCATGCCGTTAAACATCTTCTGTCTCATTTTGGAAAGGAAGCCCTGAGTGATGACAGCCATAAGCTGGGTATATGCAAATACGCACAGAAGGGACAGGGCATAAAGTCCGATCAGAAGCAGAATGGTGGGTACCATATGCTCTCTGGCTCCGGCCCAGTCTCCTGTGGCATACCAGTCCGTTATGATGGACAAAACCTTTTGTATAAATATATCCGGAATGGCGGCTCCTATGGATGACAGAACGATCAGAACTATTACCAGAGGAAACATAACAGGATAAGCGCTGAAAAGCTCCTTCATTATCCTTTTAAATACTTTTCCGGTGCCCTTTGCTTTAACTTTCTTATCCATTTACCGGCACCTCCTGTATTACTGACGCAGTCCCGAATTCTTCTGTGCCGCTCATCTGCTCTTCGTAAAGTTCCCTGTATGTCTGGCAGCTTTCCATAAGCTCCCTGTCAGTTCCCATATGGCTTATGGTGCCGTTATGCATCATTATTATAAGGTCCGCATCCCTTACGGATGCTATCCTCTGGGCTATGATTATCTTTGTGGTCTCAGGTATAAAGCTCTTAAAGCCGGCCCTGATCTTTGCATCTGTTTTTGTATCAACCGCACTGGTAGAATCATCCAGTATTAGTATCTTAGGTTTTTTAAGAAGGGCTCTTGCTATGCAGAGCCTTTGCTTCTGCCCTCCGGAAACATTTGTGCCGCCCTGTTCTATCATGGTGTCGTACCCTTCGGGGAAAGTATTGATAAATTCATCAGCCTGGGCGAGTTTGCAGGCTTCCCTGATCTCCTCGTCTGTGGCGTCTTCGTTTCCCCACCGGAGGTTGTCTTTTATGGTGCCTGAAAAAAGCTCATTCTTCTGAAGGACAACGGACACACTGTCCCTAAGGGACCTTATATCATAATCCTTTACATTTATGCCGCCGACCTTTACCTCGCCTTCCGTTACATCATAAAGTCTCGGAATAAGCTGGATAAGCGTGGTCTTTCCGGCTCCCGTGTCTCCCAGGATGCCTACCGTCATGCCGGATCTTATATGCACATCTATATCCTGAAGAGCATATCTTTTTGCTTTTTCGGAATATTTAAAGCTGACCCCCGTAAAGTCAACGGAACCGTTTGGCACCTCTTTTACGGGATCCTCTTTCATTTTAAGTCCGGGCACCTCGTTAAGTACCTCGCAGACCCTGTTTCCCGATTCCAGAGAAATAGTTATGATGACATATACCATGGACAGCATCATAAGGGACATAAGTATCTGAATGCCGTATGTAAGCATGGCGGATACCTGTCCGATATTCATGTTAAGTCCGCGGCCTTCTATAACGAATTTGGCTCCCAGGAAAAGAATAGCTACGGAATTTATATTCATGGAAAGCTGCATTACAGGCGTATTAAGCGATACAAGCCTTTCTGCATATGTAAACTCCTTTTGGATGTCGTAAGCCGCATCATGAAATTTCTTTTTTTCATATTCCTGTCTGGCAAAGCCCTTTACTACTCTCATGCCTCGGACATTTTCCTCAACCGATTCGTTGAGCCTGTCATATTTCCTGAATACTCTCCTGAAAGCAGGCATGGCCTTTTTTGCCACAAGGATAAGGCAGAAGGCAAGTATAGGTATGGTAACAAGATATGTTACCGCAAGCATTCCGCCCATGTAGAAGCCCATCACCACGGAGAATATGAGCATAAGAGGGCCTCTTATGGCTGTACGGATTATCATCATATAGGAAAAGGATATATTGGAAACATCAGTCGTAAGCCTTGTTACAAGAGATGATGAAGAGAACCTGTCGATGTTTTCGAAATTATAGGTCTGGATCTTATACATCATGTCCTGTCTTAGATTCTTGGCAAAGCCCTGAGCTGCTCTGGCCGCAAAGACACCTCCCAGCACTCCGAACAAAAGAGAGAAAAAGGCCAGTACAAGAAGCACGCCGCCGAATCGCAGGATCTCCGATATAGTCGCTCCGTCATTGATGGCATTTGCGAGACTTGCCGTTATAAACGGAATCGCAGTCTCCGTTACGGATTCTGCAACGATAAAAAGAAAGCATAGTATGGAGGGCTTTTTGTATTCCCTCACACTTTTAAGTAACGTTTTAAGCATAAATAACTCCTGAAAACAATTAAAGGATACAAGAACCGGATACTGGTTCTTGTATCACTTTAAAGATTATACAGCATTTCCCATGTCAGGGATATTGGAACATCTGCCTTACGAAAGGCTATTTATATGATCAAAAAGCATGTACCTTGTGAAGCATCTCGTTCTTCAGATCCCATAAGGGCTGAGAAAGATCCACGAATACGTTTTGAGGATTCTCAAATCGTCTTGACTCAGGCCAAAGCGTATCCAGCTCCTTCTTGCATACACTCTGTATCTCCATAACATCCGGAGATTCGTATACGCATTCTCCCTTATCGAATATGGTCTGAAGCATCTGACGTATTTCGTAGGTGCCTCCCTTTATAACCGTCCTTTTCCATGTGGAAACGGGGTCAAATACCATAAGATCCTTTGAAGGATCGTATTTTTCGCCCCTGAGGGCTATAAGCTCTGCCTTTATCTTGCCTGTTTCCTTGTCGTATATGCGGAATATGACCTTGTCCCCGGGATTAGTTACCTTTTCCACGTTTTCAGATACCTTGATCTTGGGGATATATATACCTTCCTCGTTCTGAACTGCAGAAAGCTTATATACTCCTCCGAAGGATGACCAGCCTTCCGATGTTATAAGCTTTGTCCCAACGCCCCATGTATCTATGCATGCTCCCTGGGATTTAAGGGATTTGATAAGGTATTCGTCCAGATCTCCCGATGCGGATATGATGGCATCCGTATGCCCTGCTGCATCAAGCATCTCTCTTGCCTTTTTCGTAAGATATGCCAGGTCTCCGCTGTCCAGTCTTATACCGTATGTCTTGGGTTCCCAGCCCTGCTCCTTCATTTCCGTAAATACCTCGATGGCATTCTTTACGCCTGACTTAAGGGTATCGAAGGTGTCTACCAGAAGTATGCAGTTGTCGGGATAAAGAGTCGCATAGCTTTTAAAAGCTTCCTTTTCCGAAGGAAAGCTCATGATCCAGCTGTGGGCATGAGTTCCCATAACAGGTATATCAAAAAGCTGGCCTGCGACCACATTGGATGTGCCTGCCGCACCGGCGATTATTGCAGCCCTTGCACCGTAAGTTCCCGCATCAGGGCTCTGTGCCCGGCGAAGTCCGAATTCCATAACGCCGCTTCCTGCTGCATATACTACTCTTTCTGCCTTTGATGCAATAAGGGACTGATGGTTTACTATATTAAGTATGGCCGCCTCCATAAGCTGGGCCTCTATGATGGGTGCCTTTACCTTTATAACCGGCTCCATAGGAAACATTACGGAGCCTTCGGGAATGGCATATATGCTTCCCGTAAATTTGAAATTCCTCAGATATTCAAGAAACGGCTCCTTAAAGACACCTGTTTTTCTTAAGTAATCGATGTCTTCATCGTCGAACTTAAGATTCTTAACATAATCTATTACCTGCTCCAGTCCTGCGAAGATGGCATATGCTGCATTATTGGGATTTTTCCTGTAGAAAACATCAAAAATGGCTTTCTGCTTATTGCCGTTCTCAAAATATCCCTGCATCATCGTAAGCTCGTAAAAATCCGTAAGCAGGCTTAACTTATATTGGCTCATATCTTTCCTCCTTAGAATCCGTGACCGCCGCCGCCGTGGGTTACGCCGCCGCTGCTGTGATGGGTGGAGGAAAAGCCTCCTCCGTGACCGCCTCCGTCATCATCCCTTCTTATGCGGTGCCTTACTATAGTCCTGTTTATAAACATATCTCTTTGATCATTTATCCTTACAGCGCCCTTTTTCATATAATCGTGGCCTGTAACAGTAACCTTGCCGCCTCTGTTGGCCTTCATTACGCCTACAGCTCCTCCGGCGGCCGCAACTCCTATCCCGCCTGATATGCCAAGCTCCGTTGCAGAAAGATCGAAGCCGTTATCAGCTCCTTTGGGAGAGGGGCTTATACTTCCTCCTCCGTTTTCGTAGGAATTCTTATTCTCTTCGTAATAATATGCCGTATCCTCGATGGCACTTAATGCTGAGCGGTAATAATCTCCCTCTGATACATGTCTGAGAGCCTCTCCGCCAACTATCCACTGAATGGTGTCATCATTAAGATAACGTATGGGCTCCTGTCCGCAGGTAGACAGATATATCTGCCTGTTGTCCATATCTATGAGATAAAGGACTCCCGCATTATCGGATCCTGTCCCGAAGCCTCCGTTGTCGTAAAAGTCATCGGCATAATCCCTTGTGGACGACCCGTATGTATTATCCGTAGTTACCACTACGAAATCGATGCCCTGCTCTGCCTTAAGCTCCTGGATCCTTTCTTCCAGCTCACGGCTCTCGGAATCCGAAAAAAGCCCGGCATCATCGTATACCCTCTGCTCGGAGGCTGCCGTAACAGCCGCAGCGGAGAATACGGTTATCATCAATATATAAAGGCCCGTAAGGAGCTTTCTGAATGATCCGAATATCATAATAAAAGCCCTCCTATAAGCAACGCTATCACAAAGACGATCACAAATATGCCTATAAACCATGCAAAGGCTTTTCCGTTGGAAACGGGCGGTTCTCCCACCACCTTGCCGGTCTGACCGTTCATCATAAAGTTATATGTTTTTCCTTTGTAATTGTATTCGAAGAACCACAGGGGAAGCAGCACAAAATCCATGTTCATGGAAAGAAAATCCGTAGCGGAATCCATGACCATAACGCTGGAATAACCCACGATGCTGCTCCTAACATGCTCCTCTGCATATCCTCTTACTCTTTTCTGTATAAGAGGCGCGATCTCCTCAGCACCCATATCATATTGGCGGGCTTCAAATCCTGCCAGATACGGCGCCACAAAATCCTTAAGGGCCTCGAAGCTGTACGGATCGAGCTTATGCATCTCCTCGTCGTCCAGGCTCAATGCTCCGTCGTAATCCACATTTTCGTATTCTATATCCATGTCCCTGTAGACACTGTAATGCTCTGTTTCTATGACCTCTTCGTCTCCCACGATGTAGGAGCGTACTCTCTCCGCCCTGGCTCTCATCTTGGTATTAACAACGGAATCGGAGATCCAGTAAGGAGCATATATGGGCTTAAGATGATTTAGGATGGATTTTTTCTTGAACTCCTTAGGTGTAAGCTTACCCTTGTCGCACCATTTTAAAAATGCCTCGTCCGCCTGGGATTTATCGTATTCGAAGGGTATAAGCTTAACGGGACGGTATGATCCTTCCATCCTTTCGGAGATGATAAGGGGAGCTCCGCAATATGCGCATATACCGGACATATCGTATTCCTTGGCATCGTGTACAGCTCCGCAGCTGGGACAATGGAATCTTCCGTCTTCATCGGCAGACTCCCTTATGCCGTCCTGCTTTTCCCTTACTTCTTCCGTATAATCACAATGCTCGCAGTGAAGCAGTTTCTTTTTTATATTGTATTTCAGATCTGCTCCGCATTGGGGGCAGTTGAAATTTATGACCATATTACGTCTCCTATAAGTAAGAATGATTATTTATTATATCATCATTCAGGTGCTTTTACATGTCTGCAGGCAATTTATACACAAGTATACGGGTGCGTTCATCCGTATCTTCCACAAGGGAACTAAGATCAAACTCTTCTGTTCTTACAAATATTCCGCCCATGGATGATATCAGCTTTATGCTGGGGATATTATTGCTTTCCGCCTTCCATATAAGCTCCCTGTATCCCATATTCCGGGCTCTCTTTATAAGCTCCTTTAAGGCATTTGTTCCTTTCTTCCTGCCTCGTTCATCACCCTTAAGCTCTATGCCTATCTCCCCTGTTGTACCTTCAGTACCCTTTATCTCACAGAATCCTATTATCTTTCCGTTTTCCATTATAACGAAATGATGGTCATTTCCTGTCATAAGCTCATGCCAGAAGACATCAAAGTGCCCCTTAAAAAGAGAAGGAAATGGACTCTCCTTGATATAGTGATTAAAATAATCTCTTTTGTGCTCCTCTGTCAGGTCTGAAAGACTAATATCAAAGCTCATTTATGGTGCGGATCAATGCATCCGTTTCTTCTTTTACGGTAGCAAAGCTGGTACAGAAACGGGCTACGATCATGTCTCCTTCCATTCCTTCAAATTCGAATACGTGCTCCTTTTCCAGATGCTCGGCCTGCTCCTTTGTAAGCAGAGCAAACTGCTGATTTGTAGGGCTTATTGTTTTAAGAGGTATGCCCTTTTCCATAAAAGCATTCCTTATCCTGTATGCTTCATCCACTGCCTTTTTAGTTATCTGAAAATACAGACCGTCTTCAAAAAGCACCTGGAACTGAAGCCCCAAAAGCCATCCCTTTGCAAGCATGCCGCCGTTTTGTTTGATATAGCTCCTGAAATCCGGCTTAAGCTCATCATTTCCTATGACCACAGCCTCGCCGAAAAGAGCTCCGCATTTTGTGCCTCCTATATAAAACACATCCGCAAGGCGGGAAATGTCTTTAAGGGAAACATCATTGTCCGAAGATCCGAGGCCGTAACCCATACGGGCCCCGTCAATAAAAAGATACATGGAATATTTTGTGCATACGCTTTTTATATCCTCTAACTCTTTAAGGGAATAAAGGCTCCCCAGCTCTGTGGGGAATGATATATAAACCATACGGGGCATCACTATGTGCTCCTTGATCCGGCTGTCTGCATAATCCTTTGCGGTCTTTTCTATGTCCTCGGCGGATATCTTCCCATCTCTGTTATTTAAGGCGATTATCTTATGTCCCGTATTCTCCACTGCTCCCGTTTCATGACAGGAGATATGACCCGTATCGGCACTTATAACAGCCTGATAAGGTCTTAGGGCTGATGCTATTACCGTATAATTGGCCTGAGTGCCGCCCTCCAGGAAATGAATATCATATTCCTTTGATCCGTCAAGATATTTGCGGATGCTGTCTGCAGCCATAGCGCACAGATCATCCGTTCCGTATCCGGGAAAGGATGTATCGTTATGATCGGCCAAAGCTTTTATGATAGCCGGATGAGCTCCTTTGTTGTAATCATTATTGAATCTCATAGCTTTCTCCTGTCTTGTAGTCTATGCTTATGCCCGGTTGAACATTATATATAAATACGGCAAAGCATACGCTCTCTCCGCCGTCCTCAACGGAACAGCCTTCAAGAAGTATCCCCCTTGCAAGAAGCTCTCTTCCTTTAAAATACGGAGTCGCTCTGTAAAGCACGTGTCCGCCGGTATCTCTTATATGATCCAGTATCATTCTTTCATATGATCCCATGGCATTATTCATGTTTCTTGTGCCTGTCATCAGATTTCCCGGATTAAGGTTTTCCCCCGTCAGGGAAAAGGCAATTAGATGGCATCTGTTGTAAAGGCTTCCGCCCTGTACGGAATCATATGAAGCAGAATCCCATCCGCTGGGTCTTATGGAGGATATGGGCTCTCTTTCAGAGTCCGGAAGAGTCTCCCTTCCCACGCACGAAAAGGCCATTACAGCTCTTCCGAGGCCGTCCGTATCCTGGTAAAATTCGAATGCCTTCCCTTCTGTATCATTTACGTCAAATAAAGGGATCCCTCCGTTTATTTCTATAACGTTATCCCCGTAATACAAAGGGATACTTTTCAGCACATCCTTTGACACTCTTTCTACGGCGCCCTTTTCCACATCACTGAAGGAATTTATATATTCCCTGTCCCTTCCCAAAAGAAGCAGTGATGATGCTGCCAGCAAAAGTGCAAAGATCTTTAAAATGATCTTCATATTAGTTATCAGCCGCAAGACGGCTTATTAACTCCCGGATCACCGAAAGGGGGTGGGTGGGGAAGTCAATATCATATTCCGCTTTTTCGGAAAGGTTCATTAAGTTCCCGTAACCGTTGTCTGGGTCATAAGGATCGAAGGACCATTCCTCAGGCATCTCGTTAAAAGGGCCGTCGGGATAGAGCATCTCGAAAACATATCTTTCCCTTACGCCGCTCAGACCTTCCTCGTAGAATACTCCCTTTATATCGAAGACAATATCCTTTTGAAAGAGCTGGGCCATAAGCACATATTCCATTCCCTGTCCCGTATCATTTTTCAGAATGATATATAAAAGGTCATCTCCCGAAGATGTTTCTTCCCTTTCTGCCTCTATGATCCCTCCGCTCTCCGGAAGGTCCTCCCTTATCATTTCTCTTAAGGAATACATATCATATATGGGCAGAGCATCAAATTCGTCGATCAGCTCTACTGAAAGCTGTCCCGTCGTATTAACATTACTAAAGCAAAGATCCCTTCTTAAGGGATCCCATTCCCCTTCCTCATTCAAAAAGCCTTCCGGCAGATAAACGGAATGATCATCCAATGTTATTTTTCCCATATTTACACCTCTAAAGTATAATGATATGTAATAAGCCTTAAACTTTCAATAATCTACCGGCGATTTCCAGGGGTAAAAACATATAATATGCAATCCTTATAAGGGACTGATCCTATTTAAAAACAAACAGGCGGATGAGATATATACTCATCCGCCTTTAATCGACTTTTTCCGAAATTACCTGATATCAGAATTTCGGCCGATTGGGCCTGTATCCTTAAATATCCTCCAGATAATTTACGGGCTTTCCTGTGCTCTTCGCATATTCGATCTCTGATCTTGTGCTGGAGCCGATATAGCCTCCCACATTTATAACAAAGATCTCATCAGCCAGATCGATTTTTCTTTTATGCATGTCATCCAGCATCTCTTTTGTCTTTGTAAGAGTGCCTTCATCCATGTTCTCCCAGACCTCATTATCTCCGGAATGGCCGAAAAGTCCGACGCTTATTACGATATTTCCTTCCAAAGTAAGCTGCTTCTGGACTTCCGTAAACTCTTTCTTAAATCTGGTGCTGCCGCAAAGAGTTATGATCTTATAATTTCCTATCATCAGTTAAGAGAAAAAACGATATCCTTGCCGGCATCCTCTTTGTCATCTTCCCATGTAAGAGTATAATCATCGTTTACCACGATGCGTCCGGTGCCGTCGTTATATGCTTCCTCCGAAGACTTTACGGAGCCGTCTTCGCCGTATACGGTAGTGGTCTTTACGCAATCTGTATACTCTATTGCATTAGCCTCTTCATTATATACGCCGCTCATGGTCCACTCGTTGTTTTCAAATGCGCTGTCAGCCCATGTGATAACTATATCTGCCCCGTTTGTTCCTGAAGCCTTTATGGTGGCGCTGGCTCTGTCTGCGCTGTACTCGCCGATAATATTCATAACAGGATTTTGGCCGTCGTCTGAATCTCCTCCGTCTGCGGAAAGAAATTCAAAGGTCTGTCCGTCAGCCATATGTTCTTCATCATCTTCCCATGTAAGAGTTCCGTCTTCATTAAAGATTATACGGCCTTTTCCGTTTTCGTATTCTGTGGACTCTTCAGCCACTTTTCCATCCTCGCCGAATGTAAGATTCTTCTTAACACAGTCTTCATATTCCATTGTAAGAGTATCTGCATCAAGCTTGCCGCTCATGGTCCATTCAGATGATTCCGAAGCACTGCTGCTCCATACTACGCTTACCTTTGCACCATCCTCATCGTCTCCGCTTTCAACGGTAAGTGCTGCTCTTCCCATTACATATGTGCCGATAAAGTTCATTACGGGATTCTGGCCGTCATCTCCTGAATCTGCGCTGTCGCTTTCTGATGTTGATTCAGATGAAGGCGCTGCATCTGTTTCAGATCCTTCTTTACTTCCTCCGCAGGCTGCAAGTGATACTACCATCATACCTGCCAAAACAATGCTTAAAATTTTTTTCATGACTTCCTCCTATTTACATCCTTTTAAATCTATAAATCCTGCAAACAGATATTATTATACTCCCTAAAATATAATTAACAACATTCCACTTAGACCCGGCATTTATCCTTAATCCGTATCCATATCCTCTATGCCGATAAAGGTGCGTTCTCCTTCTTTCTTACTTTTTTCCTCTGATGCACCCTTATTTCCGTCTTTCTCCTTTTGTTCCTTCGGGAACATGGAATCCAAAAGCTTTTCCAGGTCTTTTGACGGCCTTGCTATTACAGACATCTTCTTCCTCCTTTATTCCCCTTCTTCAAGAACTCTGAGAAGCAGCTCCCACATCCTTACTGCGGATGATATATGGAGCTTCTCTTCCGTGGTGTGAACATCGTCTATATCAGGACCGATGGATATGCAGTCCAGCTCCGGTCTTTTGGAGATGAACATGCCGCATTCAAGTCCTCCGTGAACTGCCGTTACCAAAGGTTCCTTACGGAACATCTCTCTGTATACTCTGAGAAAAAGTTCTCTTAAGGGAGAATCCTTTCTGTATTCCCATCCGGGATGCTTCCCGTAAATATTCGGGACGGCTCCGCAAAGCTGCGCCATTCTTGCCACCCTGTCCGTAAGATCCTCCCATTCAGTCTCATATGAGCCCCTTATGGATACGATCAAAGAGAATGATTCTTCCGAAAGCCTTGCTATTCCCATATTTAAGGATAATTGAGGAAGTCCCTCTATCTCTCCGCTCATGGACTGTACTCCGTGGGGAATAAGCCTCAAAAGATCCGTCACTTTTTCCGCAGAGCTTTTATCTATACATTTTTCCGTTCCGAAGCCAAGATCCTCTGTCTCTATTATGATGCCGTCATCACGTCCGGAGAGCTCCTTTTTTAAAGCTTCGGCAATGTCATCAGCAAGGCTCTTTACAATATCTGCAGCCTCTTCCCCTTTTTCGGGTATGATCATCTCTGCCGTGCATTCTCTGGGAACCGCGTTATCCGCATCTCCTCCGAAAAGGCTGTATATCCTGGCATCACTTTTTTCAATGATCTTCTTTAATACTCTGCCCATAAGCTGAAGGGCATTTCCCCTTCCCTTATTTATAATGACTCCCGCATGACCTCCCAGAAGGCCTGTTATCTTAAGCCGGATCCTTTCGCCTTTGATCTCTTCTCTTTTTACTTCCACAAGGCTTTCTATCCTTGAAGCCCCGGTGCAGCCGGAAACAAATATACCTTCTGTTTCTATATCTATGTTTATAACTCTTGTGCCCCTAAGCCTTTTTACGTCAAGCTCCTTGGCTCCCAGCATCCCCACTTCCTCATCGGTTGTAAACACTGCCTCCAGAGGCGGATGCTTTATATTTTTATCATCAAGTATTGCCAGGATATATGCCGCTCCTATGCCGTTGTCAGCTCCGAGGGACGTATCCTTTGCAAAAAGAAGATCTCCCTCCACCATAAGCTTTAAGGGCTCTTTTTTCATGTCGATGCCCGATCCCGGTCTTGCAACTGCCACCATATCCACATGGCACTGCAGGATCACTCCCGGCATTTTCTCCATGCCCTCTGATCCGTGGCTTTCAATCACCACATTTCCTGCCTTGTCCATGTAATGATCAAGCCCTCTTGCTTCGGCAAAATCCATAAGATATTCTCCTATGGCTTTCATGTTTCCCGAGCCTCTCGGTATATTGCTTATTTCTCTGAAATAACGAAAAAAGGGCTCCTTTAAGAGCTCCTCTTCTCTGATCTTGGAATCACCCATTTATCAATTCCCTTTCGTCGTAGTGATGAGCCTCGTTAAGCATCATGTCTTTAACTTTCATAAGACGCACCTGCGTGCTTCGTTCGTTCTCATCAAGCTTCATGGTTATGTATTTTATTCCCGCCTTTGTTTCCGGTATGATAACATGCTCAAGAGCGTTTACTCTTCGCCTTGTTTTTTCGATCTCCGCCGCCATCAGCTGACAGGATTTTTCCGTTTCAGCCAGCTTGAGCATGTCCGGAAGAGCATCGGAAAGAGATCTTACGGCATTGTCAAGTTCCCCTGATGTAAAGGCGAAGCCGTAAGCATATATATCATTTTCATCAGCAGTCCTTGTGGTGTAATCAAATACGGGGATATCCACGCTCATAACGTTTTTTGTCTTCGTTTCCAGGTAGATCTCCTGTCTGGGAGTAAGCATGGAGGTGCGGATCATCTCTTCCGACATTGATGCCTTTGCCATTACAAAATTCTTGTTGGCTATGCCAAGCTTCCTCTCCACGCTTTTCCTAAGCTCCATATTTTCTCTTACAAGGTCAAGGAACTCCCTTATAAGCTCGTCTCTTTTATCCTTTAAAAGGCGATGTCCCTTAACTGCAGTCTGAAGCTTCTTCTTAAGACGGGTAAGCTCCATCCTGGTGGGGTTAACCTGTGTTCCGGCCACTTTCTTCTCCTTAGTTATTTTTCGTAGTACGTATCAAGCAGGCTGTCAGAGATCCTCTTAAGCTCGGATCTGGGCAGGATCCTTAAAAGATCCCAGCCTATCTCCAGCGTCTCCTCGATGCTTCTGTCTGTCTGATACCCCTGAGATACATATCTTTTTTCGAATTCATCGGCAAATTTAGCGTAAACCAGATCGATCTGGGTAAGCGCAGCTTCTCCCAGAATGACCATAAGCTCCTTGGCATCCTTTCCTCTTGCATAAGCCGAGAAAAGCTGGTTCATGGTGGCAGAATGGTCCTCTCTTGTCTTGCCCTTTCCTATACCCTTATCCTTCAGTCTTGAAAGAGACGGCAATACATCTATGGGCGGCATTATGCCCTTTCTGTAAAGCTCCCTGGAAAGGATAATCTGACCTTCCGTGATATAGCCTGTAAGATCAGGTATGGGATGGGTCTTGTCGTCTTCAGGCATGGTAAGTATAGGTATAAGAGTTATGGAACCCTTCTTTCCCTTCTGCCTGCCGGCTCTCTCGTAAAGCGTAGCCTGGTCCGTATACATATATCCCGGATATCCTCTTCTTCCGGGTACCTCTTTTCTGGCCGCTGACACCTCTCTCAGTGCATCAGCATAATTGGTTATGTCCGTAAGTATAACAAGAACATGCATATCCTTTTCAAAGGCCAGATATTCCGCTGCCGTAAGGGCAAGCCTCGGGGTGGATATACGCTCAACCGCCGGGTCGTTTGCCAGATTTATAAAAAGGACCGTTCTGTCGATGGCTCCCGTTTCCTTAAAGGATTCCTCAAAGAAATGAGCCTCTTCGTAAGTGATGCCCATGGCGGCAAACACAACTGCGAAATTCTCTTCCGTTCCCCTTACCTTGGCCTGCTTTGCTATCTGAGCAGCAAGCTGAGCATGAGGAAGACCTGATGCGGAAAAAATGGGAAGCTTCTGGCCTCTTACAAGTGTGTTAAGTCCGTCTATGGCAGAAACACCTGTCTGTATAAATTCCGAAGGGTAAGCTCTGGCTGCCGGATTCATGGGCAGTCCGTTTATATCCATCCTCTTGTCGGGAAGTATTTCCGGACCTCCGTCTATGGTCCTTCCCATGCCGTCGAAGACTCTTCCGAGCATATCTTCGGAAACGCCCAGGGTCTGTGTCCTTCCCAGAAATCTTACTTTACTGTCTGACAGGTTTATTCCCGTTGATGCCTCGAAAAGCTGTACCAGTGCATTTTCTCCGTCTATTTCCAGTACCTTGCATCTTCTGATCTCCCCTGATGCAAGTTCTATCTCTCCAAGCTCGTTATATTTGACATCAGATACGCCTTTTACGAGCATCAGAGGACCGGCAACTTCCTGTATGGTCCTGTATTCCTTAGCCATTATTACTGATCCTCCCTTCCTGCAATATCCGAGATCTCTTTAATAAGCTCGTTCTGTATCTTTTCGTACTCCCCATCTATATCGCCTTCCGGAGTATATTTGTATCGGCCTATCCTCTCTCTTACGGCCATGGATACGAGATCCTCTATGGATGCTCCCTCCGAAAGGGCCTTTCCGCTCTCTTCGTAGAAGGAATATACAAGCCTCATCATATTAAACTGCTTTTTCAGAGACGTATATGTATCAGTTTCATCGAAGGAATTCTGATGAAGGAAATCCTCCCTTATGGATCTTGCAGCTTCCATCTTAAGTCTGTCTCCAGGTGAAAGTGCATCCATACCTACCATCTTAACGATCTCGTTAAGTGACGCCTCTTCCTGAAGAAGGGTCATAAGATGCTGACGTGTTTCCATCCATTCCCCGGAGACATTTTCGTCAAACCATTTGCCCAGAACATCCAGATAAAGGCTGTAGCTGGTAAGCCAGTTGATGGCAGGGAAATGTCTTTGATAAGCCAGATCCGCATCCAGCGCCCAGAATACCTTAACTATACGAAGGGTAGCCTGGGATACGGGTTCGGAAATATCTCCGCCGGGAGGTGATACGGCTCCTATGGCGGAAAGAGCGCCTTCTCTTCCATCTTTGCCGAGAGCTACCACATATCCCGCTCTTTCGTAAAACTGAGCAAGTCTGGATCCAAGGTATGCGGGATATCCTTCCTCGCCGGGCATCTCCTCCAATCTTCCGGACATTTCTCTTAGAGCCTCTGCCCATCTTGATGTGGAATCTGCCATAAGGGCAACGGAATAACCCATATCGCGGAAATACTCCGCTATAGTGATACCTGTATATATGGATGCCTCTCTCGCAGCAACAGGCATATCCGAGGTATTGGCAATAAGAACAGTTCTTTTCATAAGGGATTCCCCTGTTCTGGGATCCTTAAGTTCAGGGAACTCGTTAAGAACGTCCGTCATCTCATTTCCGCGTTCTCCGCAGCCGATATATACCACTATATCTGCATCAGCCCATTTTGCCAGCTGATGCTGTATTACCGTCTTTCCTGATCCGAATGGACCGGGAACTGCTGCTATTCCTCCTTTAGCAATAGGGAAGAATGCATCAACGACCCTTTGTCCTGTGATAAGGGGCTGTCCCGGAGGCATTTTTCTTGCATAGGGTCTTCCCTTTCTTACAGGCCATTTCTGAAGCATGGTAAGCTCTTTATCCCCGTCTTCCGTTTCCAGGACGCAAACCGTATCATCAATAGTGTAGCTTCCGGAAGTGATGCTCTTTATTACACCCTTTACTCCAAAGGGCACCATTATCTTCTGAAGGACTACTTCCGTTTCCTGCACGGTACCTATGATATCTCCGGCTGATACCTCTTCGCCCACAGAAGCCACGGCCTTAAAGTCCCATTTGGCTTCGTGGTCCAGGGCGGGAACTTCTATACCTCTGGCAAGAAGATTGTTTCCGGTAACATCAAGGATCTTGTTCAAAGGTCTCTGGATACCGTCATAGATAGAGCCCACAAGTCCGGGCCCAAGCTCCACGGAAAGAGGCGCATTTGTTGATTCCACCGGTTCCCCGGGCCCAAGGCCCTGGGTTTCCTCGTAGACCTGTATGGACGCCCTGTCTCCGTGCATCTCTATTATCTCTCCTATAAGACGCTCGTTGGATACACGGACAACATCAAACATGTTGGCATCCCGCATGCCCTCTGCGATGACCAGCGGTCCGGCGACCTTTTTTATCGTTCCCTTGCTCATTTATCGATCTCCTTATATTTAAAGAAAAGATTATTTGTCATCTCCGAAAAGAATGTCCGATCCTACTGCCTGCTCCACAGACTTTTTGACATTAAGGACACCCTCTCCCGTATTTCCTCTGATGCCGGGGATAACTATAACGGCAGGTGTTATCCTCTCTCTATATTTTTCCGCATCACTTTCCAGAACGGCATACAGCTCCTCCGTCATATAAATGATGCCGAAATCGTTTTCTGCCAGATTCCTGAAGATCCTTCCGCATTTTTCAGGATCCTTTATATCAACGGGAAATGTACTCAGTCCAAGTGCAGCAAAGCCGTATATGGAGTCGTAATCTCCCATTACCGCTATCTTAACCATACATTTTCCTCATTCTCTCTCTGATGCTTTCTTCGGAAAAGCCGTTGGCCTTGGCCGTAAGGATCATCCTAACGGTCTTGATCTCATTCTCTCTGGCGAGATAATAAGCTATGACCGGCCCTTCCGATAAACTGTTTGTCTTCTGGGGACGAAGAGAATCTATGACTCTGTCGTCACACCATTTTTCAAAGGCGAAAGGAGACTCCTTTATGGCATCGGCACCTTCGCCGTAGCCGTTCCCGTAAAGAAACTCCATCATGCTCTCTTCCCCTGATGATGCTGCATTTATTAAAGCATCCCTGTCAAAGGAGCTGCATTCAGCCAGAGCCTCCTCCAAGAATTCCCGATCCTTTCCGGCTCTTAAGGCTCTGAATGCTATCTTTATATCGGTAACGGCAACTGTCTCCTCTTCATATCGTTCAAGAAGTCTGCTGCCTGATGCCTTTCCGGCATCTCTCATGGCTTCAAGGCATGCCTTGTCTATCATTATGTCGCATCTCTGACCGTCGCCGGTCTCAAGCAGACTGTCATATGCCTCCTCCGCCACTTTCTGCATGTATTCCGGAAGCTCCTTGAACCTTCTTTCGGATATGATCCCCTTAAGTCTGTCCTCTTCAAAACCTTCCAGAGGATAAGTCAGTCCTCCGGGGGCCTCCTCCGTGCAAAGATCCTTGATCACCGCCTTAAGATTATGGAATCTCTTGGGATAGGATAAAACGCTGAATATGCTGTCAGGGACCTTAAGCTCCTTTATGAGCTGAAGATCCTTCTCTTCCTCGCAGGCCAGGAATTCATCCCGGTCCATGCTTCCCGGATCCCCGTCTCCCCAGCCTTTTCCCGCAAGGTAATCCATTATCTCCTTTTCGTCTTTCATTCCTGTCATCATGCCGATATCTGAATCCGATAAAAGGTTTTTCTCCTTAACCCTGATCCTGGCAACGGCATAAACGTATCCGGTATCTCCCATACAAATACTCCTAATCAAAGAGCGCGGCTCTGGCTGTATCCTGAAGCTTCGCTCTCTTTTCGTGGAAGATGGCACTTAAAGAAAGATTGAGATCTATTCCTCCGTACCGGAGTATAAATCCACTTTCTATGGGCGCAGTATCCGAAGAGAGCGAAAGCTCTCCACCTGCATCTGATGCCATTTCCTGAAGCTTTTCCGTAAATCCTTCGGGAAGTCTTTTAAGATCCTTTTCCGAAAAAAGTATCTCCCCCTTCCCGGGCTGGATGTTCTTTCCGGCAAGTTTTTCGATCATGGCAAAATAAGCATCGTCATCAAGATCTTTAAGTCTTTCGAATGTAAGATCGATAACATGCGATATGGCTTCCTGCTTCCCTGTAAGTATGGCCTCTCTCCTTTTACGGTCCTTCTGGGAAGAGACTCTTTCCTTATGGTCTGCAGAAGCCTTGCGGGCTTTTTCTTCTGCCTCATGGATGATCTCCGCTGATGCAGTCTCTGCATCCTTAATGATAGAATCTGCTTTTGATCTGGCATCAGCAATTATCTTTTCCGAATTTTCCCTTGCTTCTTCGATTATTGCATTTGTAATGCTCTCTACTCCTGCCATCGTACTGTCCTTATCTTATATTTGTTATAACGAGGATCGATACGAGAAGAGCAAGTATGGCATATGTCTCTACCATAGCCGGGAAAAGCATGGCCTTACCGAACTGATCAGGCTTCTTTGCCACTATCCCTATGGATGCCACTGATGTCCTTCCCTGATGATATGCAGATGCAAGTCCCACAAGAGCAATGGGCAGACAACCCAGAAGATACATAAGACCTGTATGGGTATCGGTAATGGTCTCCCCTCCCAATATACCTATCTGAGACAAGGTTATAAAAGTTACCAAAAGCCCGTATATACCCTGGGTACCGGGAAGCAGCTGAAGGATGAGCACTTTAGCAAATTGTTCCGGGTCTTCGGATACCACTCCTGCCGCAGCCTGTCCGGCAAGTCCTACGCCCCATGCAGAGCCTATGCCCGCCAGTGCCGTTGCGGCAACCGCACCCACCAGTGCCAAAACCATTCCCAAACTCATAGTTACATTTCCTCCTTGATTTCAATGTATTTGTGTTTAGTTTTAAATGCCTTGAAAGGTCTTCCTCCACCCTCGTAAAATTTACCGAAAAATTCCACGAACTGAAGTCTGTTTGTATGAACATATGCTCCCAGAGCATTTATTCCGAAATTAAGTGTATGTCCCAGAACGAACACCAGGATAAATATGATGATCCCCGGAACGGAGTTTCCCATCATGGACGCCATCATGTTTATTACATTTGCAATAACTCCGGTGGCAAGGCCCAATGCCAGAAGCCTGGAATAGGAAAGCACATCGGAAAGCCATCCTGTAACTCCGTAGATGTCGTAGGCTCCCAGGAGCACACGAAGCACCCAGTTTTTTGCACCTCTTTCCTGCATGAACAGGATGATAAGGAGACCTGCAAGAGTGATGATAAGAGCCGGAGTATGTATGGCTTTCAGCCCGGAAAAATCAAAGGATGCTCCCGCTATGGAAGAGAACAGGTCAGAAGGAAGGAGCATAAGGACAAGTCCCGTAATAAACATATACCAGGACAGTATGTCGCAAATGAATCCTTTTATATCCTTCTCTTTGAGATATTCGTATCCCTTGATCCCAAGACCGAAGAACAGATGTATCAGTCCGAAGAGCATGCACCACACAAGAAGTCTCATGGGATTTTTAAGCGGCTCGAACCATAAAGGCTTAAGGATCGGTGTCTCTCCCGTATATCCGAAAAATGTCTTTGCTACAACATCTATGGCATCTCCGAAAAATCCTCCGTACATAAATCCCCAGAAAGCCGTGGATATGCCGCACCACATAAAAAGCTTGAACATTTTTTTCGTTCCTTCATTAAGGCTCTTCTTCTTTTTGAGGACTATGAAGGAAAGAAGGAACATTAAGATACCGTAACCTGCATCGGAAAACATCATTCCGAAAAAGATCACATAAAATATGGACATTATGAAAGTGGGGTCGGCCTTTTTATGTTTGGGAAGTCCGTAGGATTCCAGAACTCCCTCCACGGATTCGGAAAAAGCGTTGTTCTTAAGGATAGTCGGCTCATCGTCCGTATCCTTCGTCTCTTCCATTTCCACATAGGCTCCGAATCTTTCCGTAAGGAGCCTCTTAAGGGGCTCTGCCTTATCGTAAGGGACCCAGCCTTCCAGGAAAAAGGCGTTGCCGCTTTGAGGGATCTCTCCCAGGACTCTGTACCTTTCCGCCCTGTCCCTGTAATAATCGGACATTAACCGGAAATCATCCCTTTGGTCTGCAAAAGCCCCTATCTCCTTTTTCTTTTCCTCTATCTTCTCCTCTTCCGAAAGGATATCCCTGTCTATGGAAAGGATCACCTCGGAAGGTATTCCTGCCACAGGGGATGACACCCTGGCAAAGCCTCCCGCTCTTAGATTATCCTCCACCAGGGATCTTTCCTGTCTTAGACACATAACGGAAACATTAGTCTGACCTCCCGATACAGAGATCACATTTACATCAACGGCCGCAGGCTCCGGCATGTCCTTTGCCGCCAGAGCATATACCTCATCATGACTTATGGTGCGCGGAAATGTGCCAAGTAAAAGCTTTACTTTTTTCGTGCCCTTAAGATCCATGGGCACATCGAGAGATTCCCACGGTCCAAGAGCTGCCTTTTGATTGTTAAGCTTCTGGATGATGCCCTTGGAATCATTTATCGCCTTTTCGGCATCAAGGATCTTTTCCGCATATTTATTATACTTGTGGCGTTCCTCTGCAGCCCTGTCCATATCCTCTCTTGTAACTGTTTTTTTATCAGCAAAAAAGGAAAGACCGGCTTTTTTCTCAGGCGCATATTCCGCCAGAAGAGCCAGAACTCTGTCGAAGGATTCCGCCCTTTTATCGTATTTTAAAGAGGCATTCTTTGTATCGGTCTTTTTAAGATAAGGATCATCAATGTCGTCTATGTCGCGGAAATTCATCTCCATTACCGCCAGATCCTGCAGAGTAAGGAGCATTTCCTGCCTGTATTCTTTTTTGCCGCAAATGCCGATCTTCTGCATTTTTACAACAGCCATAAAAACACCTCTTGATCAATCTAATAACGCTTTTATTACTTCGGACACTGCCTGTTCTTCTCTGTCGGACGCCTGCTTCTTAAGAAGAGCCACTTCTTTTTCATCATCCTCTGATGATGTGCTGAGCTCTCCTTCACCTTCCTCTTTGTCCTTTAAAGCGGCAGTATTCAGGAGGTCTGCCGCCTTCCTGCGGGCCTCCTGCTCCATATCATCCGCTTTCTCTTCCGAAGCCCTTATGATATCGAGGGCCTCTTTTTTTGCCTTTGCCACTATTTCCTCTGCAGCGCTTTCCGCATCTTTAACTGCTTTTATCGTTTCTGCTATCAATTCTTTCTCCTTGAATGTTACCGGATCAGAGATCCAGTTCTATTTTTCTTCCTGAGGGGGTGTATTTTTTGTATTTTACTCCTGCGGCATCAAACATCTTTTTTGATGCTATAAAAGAAGGCAGATCCCCGTATTTATCGGACACATATATGACCTCTTTTATGCCGCTCTGAATGATCGCCTTTGCACATTCGTTACAGGGGAATAATGATACATAAAGTCTGGAGCCTTCCAGAGACCCGCCTCTGAAATTAAGTATTGCATTAAGTTCCGAATGAGTAACATATGCATATTTGGTATCCAGCATATCCCCTTCCCTTCTCCAGGGAAATTCGTCATCATCACATCCCATGGGAAATCCGTTGTAGCCCATGGACAATATCTTATTATCCATGCTGACGATGCATGAGCCCACCTGGCTGCTGGGGTCCTTGGACCTGTGTCCCGAAAGCTCTGCAACACCCATAAAGTATTCGTCCCAGCTTATATAATCCTGTCTTTTATCACCCATAAGATCCTCTCCTTAATTCAGGGAATCAAGTTTTTCTATTCTTCTTATATGTCTTTCTCCATCGGAAAAAGGAGTATCCAGAAATACATCTGTTATCCTGCATGCTTCCTCACCGGTAAGTATCCGTCCTCCGAGAGCAAGAATATTCGCATTATTATGCTCTTTTGCCATTTTGGCCATATATTCGCTGGTGCAGTTCGCACACCGTATTCCTTTAAATCTGTTGGCTGCAATGGATATCCCTATGCCTGTTCCGCATATAAGGATCCCCAGCTCGGCGTCGCCTGCCAGAACAGCCTTCGCCACCTTCGCTCCGAAGTCGGGATAATCGCATGATGTATTCTCCAAAACCCCAAGGTCTTCAAATTCTATTCCACGCTCTTTAAGATGAGCTTTGATCTCCTGTTTAAGATCGTATCCACCGTGATCAGATCCTATAGCTAACATTTGTATTCACCCTCTTCATCTGCATTTATTATTCTGTGCCCCGCGGCTTTCAGCATTCTGTTCATAAGCCCCATGGCGTTTTCGTCTGTATAAAAGCTTTCCGAAAAGATCACCTCTGCATTTTCCTGATCAAGGTATCTTAATGTTTTGAAAAGCTCTTTTTCCATTGAAGATATATCCGTTAAGCTTCCCATCACGAGAACGTTCTCTTCCGGATAGAATGATCTTGTCTCCTCTGATGCGATCACCCACGTTCTTACTCCGCGCTCTTTAAGGGAAGAAACGCTTTTTTTGATATAATCTCTCACTTTCTCCCGGCTGCCGCTTATTATAAGAAGCTCGCCCTTTGGAGCATAATGAGTATACTTCATGCCCGGTGCCCGCGGCACGGCATCCCCATGCTCATGCGTTTCTTCCGGGGAGCATCTGTCCTTATCAGACATGATCCCGCTAACGGCAGGATCTATCCTTACCTCTCCAAGCACATCTTCCAGATCCTTTAAGGTGATGTGTCCAGGACGCAGGATAACGGGGATATCCTCTGTTACATCCACTATAGTGGATTCTATGCCTACACTGCATTTTCCGCCGTCCAATATAAGGTCCACTTTCCCTTCAAGATCCTCTGCCACATGTTCAGCCGTCACAGGGCTGGGCCTCCCGGAAATATTTGCCGAAGGCGCTGCGATGGGACAGCCGGAGAGCATTATAAGCTCCTTTGCCACCGGGTGATCCGGCATCCTTACGGCTACCGTATCAAGTCCTCCCGTAACAGCATCAGGCACTATGGGCTTTTTTTTGAATATCATGGTCAAAGGGCCGGGCCAAAACCGTTGGGCCAGTTTTATCGCGGCTTCCGGGATCTCTTCAGCCAGTTCGGAAAGCTCTGATAAACGGCATATGTGCAATATAAGCGGATTATCGGACGGTCTCCCTTTGGCGGCATATATCTTTTTTGCCGCATTCGGATCAAGGCCGTTTGCCCCAAGACCGTATACGGTCTCCGTAGGAAAGGCCACCAGCCCTCCCGATGCTATTATCTCTGCCCCCTTTTTAATGGCAGATCCGTCCTCAAAAGCCTTTAAAATAAGTGTTTTCACCCTTTACTCCCGCTTAAAAACATACATAGTAATTATACTCTAAGCCATATTTAAAGTCGATTATTCTTTTTAATGATATGCCTAACAAGAAAGCGGGGATCATCCCCGCTTTCTTAGATCAAACCCTTCTTCTTTTTCTTTTTGATCTGTATAAAGCACATCCGGCAGATACAATAAAGGCCATGGCCATTATGCCCATAAATAATTCAGGCTTAAGATAATCTCCTGTCTTTGAACTGCCTCCCTGCTTTTTATCTTTATCTTCCGAAGGCGGCCTCTTTTCCGTTTCCGGAGGCTTCTCCGGTAAGCTTTCGCTTTCAGTCTCAGAGTTCTCCTTTGTTTCAGTTTCAGTCTCCGTTTCCGTTTCTGTCTCTTTTTCTTTGGAATTTATAAACAGGAATTCCTCCCCTTCTTCCGTTACCGTTCCGGATACTTTTGTTACTGAAGCCGTATGATCCTCAGGATCCTCCTCTACAACAAATGATACGTTTACGGGAAGGTCGATACGTATTTCATCATCATGCTTAAGGTATGTTACTCCGACACCGTTTTCGAAATCTATCCCGCCATATGTCCCGCTCACACTCTTGCCTTCCGCATTAGTAAGGGTTACGGTGAATCTGAACAGCTTATCCTTGTCTCCTGCAGAGCCGCTCACTTCTTTTCTTAAGGTTATGTGTCCTTGTTTTAAGGTATTGGTTATATCATATCCCTGTATCGTTGTTGAATAATCCTTCAAGGGCACTTCAGCCACCGAGTAGATATACGGTGCTCCATACTGATCTTCTGCATCAAGACCCGTAAAATAATATGTATTTCCTTCCCATTTGGGTTCTGCATCAAGCTCCTCGGAAGGACCGCTGTCTGTTTTTCTGCTTAGTATAAGCCTTACCTCATCCTTATTGCTGTGATGCAGGCCTCCGTCTACCCATATCTTCCTCCCGGAAATAAGTGTCTTCTTTTCGTTAAGGATCTCTATGGATATGTCCTTTCCTTCATGGACCGTACCTGAGTCGTTTCCGTCTGTAGTAAGAGCCACCCATCCTTCTCTGGAATAATCCTTTTCCTTTACGGAATATGTACTCCCCACAGGCAGATCGAATATTTCTATCCTGTCGCCGTGCTTCATCTGTACGGTCTTGAGAACGTATCCCTCGTCATCTGCCACAAGCCTTCCTATGGATGAATCATATCTTCCTCCCGGGGCAAGGCCCTTTAATTCTATATCGAATTCGAATTCCCTTCTCCTGTCGGATGGCTCATCTGATATGACTTTCTTCGTCAAGGCCAGATCCTGTACCCTGTTTAAGGTATTGGTAAAGGTTATGCTTATGTCCTCTCCGGGATCCGCTTTTTCATATTCCGTCGAAAGCGTCGTGTTCTCGGAGTTGTTCTCTCCCGAGGAGGCTATTATCCTGCCGAGTCCGGCACCATCTGTTATCTCATAGGAAGCTGTATGATCTCCCTTTTCCTCCGTAACTCTGTACCTGGTGCCACAGGGTATATCAAGAAGCTTTACTTCCTCTCCCCCTTTAAGTAAAACCGTAACAAGCGCCTCTCCTGTTTCGTCTGAATAAAAAGTTTCTCCGTTGCTTAAAGAATACTCGGTACCGGCATCAAGGCCTGTCAATTCCACATAAAATCTGTAACGGCCTGCGTTCTCGAAATATCCTTTTTCCTCCTTTCTGAGGAGGATGTCCACATATTCCGATTTCCTTTCGTTATAAGCATTAACTATCTCAACACTTTGATCCGAGATCTCCCTTGTATCCTCAAATGCCGTTACCACCGCATAATAGCCGTAATAATCCGTGGACTCCTGTCTGGGATTTGATGTACTGGAGGAAAGACCGAATGTCACGGAATCTCCGTTCACTGTATAGAATTCCGTATTGGCAGACATACGATGATGGCCCATAACCTTATTTCTGATAATGGATTCGTAGCTGTGTTCTCCCGGAGATGTATATTCCGGATGAGCCCCCTCCCACATATATACATAATCAGATCCTGTACCGGTTGCATATGTAAGTCTCACATTAAGTTTTGTTGCCCCCGGTATGGTTACCACATCCACATACTTCAGGCCCACATCATATCGGCTCAGCATATTTCCGGAGTCATCCAGATTTGGTGTATGGGAGACCTTTCTCCCGTTAATATATCTGCCTCCCGTTATAAACCCGTTTTGCCTGTTGTCTATATAAACATCGTACTGGGGCAGGCCCTCCTCCTCTACCTTATATTCAAGGTCGGAAGGTATATCTTTTATGGTCAGGCTTTCCCCTCCCTTAAGCTTTACATGGGCCACTCCTTCGTTAAAGGGGATTCCGTCAAATACCTGAAGACCTGATACGGAATCACCTGTAAGGGTTATCTTAAAATTAAATTCCCTGTTCTTTTCGGCTTCGGGAAGCTCTGCCTCCTCTCCTGTATAGATCCGGTTTCCGTTTTCATCCAGAACGAACCTTTCTCCTTCCATAAGGATCTTATTAAGCGTAAGTGAGGAAAAGGCCTTGTCTTCATCCGTGTTCGTAACTACAGCGCTCCTGGTTTCCGAATCTACTTTTATAATATGATTCATGGCCGGAGAATAATATCCTTCCATATCCTCTTCGTAAAGATAATAATCCAGCGTATCATCGAAAACATCGAAGGTATAGGTCCATGTACCGTCGTCTCCGATCACCCATTTACTGTCTTCCGTGATCCATTCATAATCTCCGTCTCCAATAGGAATGGCTCCGTTATCTCCGCTATCCCCACTGTTTCCGCCGCTTAAGTCTCCATCTCCGTCATTAGTATCTTCAGGTTCCGAAAGCAATATATCTCCAACACCTGCTGCCGTGATCTCCGCCTTTGGGATCATCAAAGCCGTATAGGGAGTATACTCCTTGTATTTAAGATACCCGTCTCCTCCGTAATAAGCTTTTGTCTTATCAACAAATGCCGGATCATAGCCCGGAAGACTTGTACATCCTAAAAACATGTTGCCGTGGTTGTTCATCTTCTCCGTGTTCCATTTATCTGAAACATAGATGTCTGACAGGTTTACACAATTGTAGAACATATAAGTTGTCTCGCTTATGCCTGATGTATCCAGTCGGCTGAGATCAAGACTTGTAAGAGATCTGCATTCCCGGAACATATTGCTGAGGGACCAGATGGTTCCTGTTTCAAAATCTCCCAGTTCCACCTCCTTAAGGGATGTACAGTCTCTGAACATGGAATGTGCCATTGTTAATGCGGATGTATCAAAATTGCTTATATCCACCTTTTCCAGGCTGCTGCAGGACCCGAACAGGGATCTCATATCTGTGACCTTGGAGGTGTCAAAACTGCTGACATCTATGCTTTTAAGGCTGCTGCAGTTATAGAACATGTTCTGCATATTGGTGACCTTTTTTGTGTCGAAGGAAGAAAGATCCAGCTCCGTGACTGCCTTGCAGGCATAAAACATATCTCTCATGTTTGTTACATTACTTGTATCAAGGACAGTGGGATCCAGATCCTCAATCACATTGCAGCCCAGGAACATATCTTCCATATTTTCACATAGCGATGTATCCAGGTTCTCCAGGTTAAGTTTTTTAAGCTTTGTGTTCCTTGAGAACATTCCGGAACAGCTGGTCGTCTTAATAGGGGTATCCACGGGAAGAACTATCTCCTCCAGCTGGTTATAAGACGATTCCTGATAAAACATGGAAGCGGTACTTATGGGATAATCCGGAAATCTGACTTTGCTGATATCGATCTTCTGTACCTGGCTTACGGAATTGAACATGCCTGCCGCATCTGTTATATGAGTAAGATCTATGCTGCCCAGGGTGATCTCCTTAATGGTGCTGTGATCAAAAAGTCTTCCGGCAGCAGTAACATTTGATGTATCCCAACTGCTTATATCAACAGAAGGAAAGCCTGCCCTGTAGAACATGATGTAAAGATTGGCAGCACTGCTCATATCAAAGTTTTCCAAGCCTTTTATATCTCTGCCTGTGCATCCAAAGAACATACCCTGGAAATTGATACCTCTGCCGGTATCCCATTTCGAAAGGTCGAGAGGCACCCTTAGATACAGGTCATAGAACATATATGAAAAATCTTCCACATAAGAGGTGTCAAGATCTTCCACCTGGACCTCATCCATAGATCTTTTGTTGGGTTTTCCTGCCACCAGATAAGTGGAATTCTTATTCATGTATATGGTATCTGCTTCCGACCAGTAATATACATCATGTGTATCCGACTCATACCACAGATAGACCGGATATTTACTTCCCGGAAGGGAGATGATATCTGTGGAAATCCCTGTAGGAGGAGCTGTATCGGACTTCAGGAAGTTTCCGATATATCCGTAATATCCGTTGCCGTATTTCCAGATCGTACCATTTACGGTACGGCCGGGTTGAAGGACAGTAGGCTCGAAGACGTTTGTTATCTCCGCCTTATTGTCTGTTACATGATCACGATCCTTATTATCCTTAAAGGAATAATCTCCTGTAAGGGGCTCCTGCCTTACCACATATCCGTCCGTATCTCCCGTGACATTGAATCTGTAGATAAGATCCCCGTTTTTATCCTTTCTCCATCTGCGGTCAACGGATTCGGCCACTAAAGTTCCGTCAGGCTTTTCCAGATATAACTTGACATTCTCCGGCTGGTTAAGATCATTGTATCCCTCCACCGTGGTATCGAATTTTACGGTTACCGTTATGGACTTTCCAAGTGTCTCGGGTTCCGCTGTGGAAAGATGTATCACAGGAAAGTCTCTCTTTTCGGGATCGGAATCCACCCATTTTTTTATGATGGTAATTTTCCCGTCCAGAGCCCTTTCATTCTCTATCTTAAATGAGCCTTCCTCATCCTCTGCGGCATTTGAAACAGTCACCTTTCCCTTATGATCTATGTTTACCGTATACTGTTTTGCATTCTGTATATAATTCCTGTTTCCTCCCTTGTTTCCCTGCTCGTCAACTCCGGTGGGAGGCAGTGTCTCCTTTAAAAGATAAGTCCCCTTTTCCAGATGCTCAAATACAACATCACCGAGAGCATTAGAAGTTTTTACTAAATCAACTTCCGTTCCCAGATCTGAAACACCCGTAAGCCTGAATTCGGCACCTTCAAGCGTTATGTCGTTATTTACCCTGTCGACCTTTACAAGAGAGAAATCCCAGTACCTGGGCTCGTTATAAATAACATAATAACTACCCTTGTTTTCCGCCTTGTAAAGCCTGTCTCTGTGCTCTTCGTTTGAAGGTTCAAGAAGAGACACTTCTCCCTTTTCGTTTACTGTAACTGTCCATAGTGTTTTATTGATGATATATTCGGGATCGGTTTTTATCTCCTTAAGCTCGTATACTCCTTTTTCTATGTTGCTAAAGGTTATGCGGCCTCTTTCATCTGAAGCTTCCACCATAAGGATGTTGTTGCCGTAATCGGAAAGTCCGCTTAAACGGAAGACCACATCTTTTAAAGGTTCTTCCGTGCCCTCCTTGTGTTTTCTCAATCTGAGATCCCCGTGCACTCTTGGCTCATCAGAGACCGTAAGAGTCTTTTCCGTAAGATCTTCTCCGTCTACAAGGGTCCTTCCATCCCCGTTCACGACAACACTGTATTCCTTCAGATCCAGCTGCCAGTCAGGTGTGGCATCATACTCCTGAAGTATATATTCTCCCTTTTCTATATCCTTAAAATCTATTATTCCCCTTACATCTGTTGCAAGGATCTCATCTACCTCCGTACCGTAATCAGAGGTGCCTCTGAGCCTGAAGCGTATATCCTTTATTACTTTTTTATCATCCAGCGCCGATACCTTTTTAAGCTTAAGGTCTCCGACGATCATATATCTTATGACAGTATAATCCTGGTGTATGAAGAAGCTGGATTCTCCACCGTCAGAATCAATGGTCGTATTTTCGATGTAGATATTATTGTAGCTTTCAGGGTAGCCCTCTCCGTCATATGTAACGGTGGAGGGTGCTTTCATATGAAGTATCACCGTCAGGGAATCGCCTCTGTCCAGTTCGAATTTCTCCCCCGACTCCGTTTTGCGGGCATCCACAGCCACAGCCCTTGCATTTTTAATATCCCCGAAATCCTCTGCCTTTTTCCATACGGATGCATCATTAAGGTCGTGATGCTCTTCTATATCAAGGTCCTCAACAGCACTTAAATAGACAACAGGAGCAATACCCTTTTCTTTAAGCTGCTCCACATCCACACCGGAGAGAGTCCCACGCCAGTCACTTGCCTTTAAGGAGCCGTCTTCCTGATGCTTCGGATAATTCTCCAGGGAATCAAAGAAGACCAGATCCTTTGCCCTTGTGGAAAATGTATTCTGGAAACGCCATCTGTAGGAATAATCCCCGTTTGTAGTGGTCCATGTATCATAGCTGTAGTCGGGATCCCTTTTATCCTTTACTTTTTTATGAAGACCGGCGGCTGCCGCCGTAAGAACGGAAATATCATATTCTGTTTCCGCAAAGATAAATCTGTCCTCGGAAGAAGCATCTATTATGCTTCTGAAGAATTCCTTTTCCCTGTTGTCGCCTCTGAACCCAGAATCATTTAATGGAGCTATGTCCGGATTTCCGGTCTCATACGCCACGGGATTATATACATTTTTGCCCCAATCCTTTATGGTATCCCAGCTAAGCACGGTATCGTAATAAAGATTGTAGGCATCATCAGGGCGGAGCATGCTCACAATAAGCATGGTCCTTCCTGTGCCGTTATAATTAGCTTCCTGCTCCACACGGAATTCGTTATCGTTAAGCGGTTTTCCGTTTTTCCCGTATACGGCTACAGATTCTTCATCAAGAGAAGTTCCGGGAGGAAGAAGATCATAAAAAATTCCTGTTTCCTGATTTATATAATCTACTGAAGTGCCGGATCTTACAAAGGTCTCTCTCATAGCGACCTTCCAGCCTATAGTATACTGCCTTTTTCTGGGAAGGCTTGATGTGGATGTTATAGTCTTCTCTATAAAGGAGCTTCTGTTCTGTCTGGATACGGATATGAAATCCTTGGCGGACTCGCTCCTTGTTACAAGCCTTGTGCCGCTGTTGTCAAAAAACTCGGCTGTCTCTGAATTGAGGATAACGATGGATTCCATTCCTTCGATGTAGGAAAGGACCCTTTCGGAATTTTTGAGTCTGATGACAGGCACCAGGTCTACTTTAGTAAAATAGTGGGTATTTTCGGTTTCCACTCTGTAGCCCACGCAGTCTGCCTTAAGATATATTTTGTTGCCAAGAACTCTTCTTACATATGTGTCGTCCCATTCATATTCGCCTGTTTTAAGAAAAGCTCTCGCTATCCATACATATTCATCCGATCCGCCGAATTTCCCGTAAAACTCCAGGGTCTCGTCGTCTCCGTATGTAACTCCTTCGTCCTCTGCAAATTCCTTTGCCTCATCATCATAATGGGCATCCCTGTAATCGGCGGTGCCGAAGGACAAAGTGTCTATCTGAAAATCCGTATGTTTAAGAACAAATGTGTCATCTGAAATGACAGGTATCCCGTATGTCTCATCATCTGAGCCCTGATTAGGCTCAGGGAAGCCCGATGCTTCCTCATAAAGTATGAAAGTATCGTCTGTTAACCTGTATTTTACGGGAAGGCTTCCGTAGCTTGAGGGATCATCGGGAGTGGCCGTTGTCCAGGGATAAGCATATCCGAGCATCCATACGGCATAATCGAGTCCGTCAAGATAAGAGACATCTCCGTTTTTTAATGTCTCAAGATCCATTCTGGAATATTCTGATGCATACATTCCAAGATAATCGCATTCTCCTGCCCAGCTCCGGTCGGCTCTTTTAAAGGAATCGAATCTTCCCGGAGGATGCTTGAAGGCCGGCGGCTCGTATCTCCATGTATATATACCGTGCCCCGTTGCATCCGTATCGGGCTTTAAGCCGTCTATGGGATGAAGGATGGCATCCACTTCATTTTCTATGGTCAGAGTCGTTGCTTCCGTTTTATCCCACAACTCCTTGGGATGCTTTGTAAGCACGTAATCATATCTGTATCCGGTTATGGTCTGATCCCGGAAGATATTATCCGAAACATATTCCTTTGTTCCGGCCTTCCTGTAGCCTACTATCTCCCCGGCTGTAACGTCTCTGTCATTTACGGTAAGATCGTAAGGCTGGGTGATGTTGGAATTGACCAGAGTCTTAATGGGCCAGACAAGGTAATTGTTTTCCGAATGATCCTGGGGCTTTAATCCCTGTCCCCACTCGTCCTGCCATTCCTCAAACATCTGAGGGGAAAGCTTGTCTATACTCTTTATGGTGGCATTGGTATTTATATAAACGGGGATCCTTTCGCTTTCTGCCTCTGCCTTCTTTCCGTCCTTTTGTATTTCCACTCGGGCATAAAAATCATCTGACGGAGCCATGTCTTCGTAATTGAAGGTGGTCTTGTCAGTAATGTATGAGAGCTCTATATATCCGTTTTCTCCGCTGTAAACCTCACGGAAATTGTAGATGACGATCTGGTCTCCATCCTCGTAATATGCATAGTTGACCGCCTTATCCACTTCCTCGCCGTCATCTATCTCTCTCTTTGTGGGAATGGACATTTCGTATCGATCCGCAAAAACACCCTGTCTGTCCTTTAAGATGTTTTTGGGTATCCTTATTTCGATGCCTTCTTCGGGAACAGAGAATGTACCTGAAAATGCATAATTGATCCTGAAGGAAAAATGATGGTCCTTAGATGGTGCAGAAGGCGTCCATACATACTTGCCCTCTGAAAGAGATGCCCCTGAGAAGAGCTGAACGGAAAATGTACGTATCTCCAGTTCCGGTATGCCGTTCTCTTTGGTAAGCTGTCCGCTGAAGGAGCTGCTGCTCCCCGATAAGATAATAGAAATGATTAAAATAAAAGACAATATCCTTTTTTTAATACCCATACTTTATCCCCGTTTGATTAATGTATTATTGATATCTAATTTAATATTATACATCAATAATAACTTTATAATCCAGCCGGTTCATAAACTTTTGTCCTGTTTCGCATCTCCCCCTTTCATCATTACCTGCATTAAAAAAGCGGAGCCTTAGCTCCGCTTTTTGTTATATTCTTTTGCCTTTTCTCTTCCACAAACAGAATGATAATGTAAAGAACAGAAGCATCATGGAAAAGGCTGCTGCACCTGCGGCCTTTTCCGGATCCGCATCATCACCTGAATCCACTATCCTGCCGCCTTTATCGGTTTCCGTTTCGCTCTTTGACTCCGTTTCCTTATGAGTTTCTGTTTCTGTCTCAGTTTCCGTTTCAGTTTCCGATTCTGTTTCTGTCTCTGTCTCTGTCTCCGTCTCTGTCTCCGTCTCTGTTTCCGTCTCCGTCTCTGTTTCCGTTTCCTTTTCATTCTCAAAAGGATACGCCCCGTCAGGAGAAGCTGTCAGTTCCTGGTTGCCGTTTTTGATAATGACATCTCCGTAGCTCACTTCCGCATAGTATCCGTAAGCATTTACAGAGCCGTCGGAAAAGAAGGAAAATGTTACGGAATCCGTCTCAAAGTCAAATTCTTCGGTATAAATTGTATCCTCTTCCAAACCTCCCATGAGACACCCTTCGTAATCTTCTTCGGTGCTTCCCACAGTCTTTCCGTTCATATCACTTTCGATCACACGCCCGTCTTTATCCCTGAGAACAAGATAGTCATACCAATTCTCGGTCTGATACTTGATCTTTACATGTATCCTGTCAGCGCCTTCAATGGTGACCGTATCGGACAGATCCAGCCTTGAAGCATGGTTCGAAAGAGCTTCTCCATTCTCATCTATATTCGGCGTTGACGATATCTTAAGAAAACTCTTTACCTCCACATTCCATTCCGCATCGGATCTTTTATATCCCGGGGCTGCCTTGCTTTCGCTGATGACGTATTTTCCTGCAGGTACGGAATCAAAAATAACCGTTCCGTTTTCATCGGCTTTTGCTTCTCCCTCCAAAGGGGTCCCCTCATCTGACTCGCCCTTAATGGTAAATATCGCTCCGGGAATAACCTCTCCGGAATCCTGATCCACTTTTAAAAGCTTTATGTCACGGCTGTTTTTTAAGCCATTGTATACCTTTACCTCATTCCCCGACGCATTTAAAAGATCTGATGTAACATTGCCTTCCTCATCCACCGTAAAATGAATATCCTCTGACAGCTTGTACTGAGGAGGAGCATTCGTTTCCTTTATTACATAATCTCCGGGGAAAAGCTCAATGGTCCTGGCTTCTTCTTCAGATGTAAATGCTTCGATCCTGTTCCCGCCGGCATCATAAATCTCAAGCCTTGCTCCGGGGACCCGGATATCGGAATTTGACATGAGCTTCCATATCTTAACGGGAAAAGGCTCCTTGGATGCATCATTTTTAAATATCACCTCTGCGGAATCATATACAGCCTGGCATTCTATGCGGTCTGATCCCGAATCGGTTATCAGTACGGTAACATTTTCCTTATGGGTATCATATTGGATCTCTCCGTCTGCCTTTACAACCTCTGCGATAGTATAATTAGCGAAGCCCAGCTTTGATGCATTAAAGAACAGCGGTTCAAATTCCACAGTGCCGTCGGCCTTGTTCGTAACTTCCTGTATGACTGTTCCGTATTGATCCAAAAGTCTGAAGCGGAACATTCCTTCTGTAAGGTCTTTTCCTTCGAGGATCTTTATAGCCTTTATTACTACCTGGCCTTCCGGCTTTTCAGTATTTTCGAATACCAGGGCATTACCGTTATATTTGTCAGGCTCAGTGATATCAACGGTGAACGTCTGTCCTGAAGAATGGTATCCTGCAGGAGGTCTGCTCTCTCTTACGGTATATGACCCCAGAGGAAGCTCTCTTATGCCTGTTTTCGCAATGCCTGCATCATCTGTTGTAATAGTCTTTACTACGGTGCCTTCACTGTTAAGGATCTCAAATTCCGCTCCCTTTAACGGCACGCCATCCGTTGAGATCTTCTTGATCTCCAGGCCTCCGCCCTGCCAGTCCTCGTCAACTTCGTCCGTAAATATCATTTCCTCTTCGACTGTTCCGCCTGAAGGTATACCAACAGACACGATCTGATCAGGTACGGATATCTCGAAGGTATATGTTTTATCTGTAAGCTCGAAGCCGGGAGCAGGTTTTGTTTCTTTTACGGTATAAGTTCCCTTTGGCAGGCCCATGGTAGTATCTGTACGGCAAAGAGACCCCTGACCGTTGATCCTAGTCTCTAAAACAGCCACTTCGTCGCCATTACTGTTATAAATGGTGAACTGAGCTCCCGAAATGCTGTTGCCTAAAGGATCTGTCTTATATATCTCCACTCCGCCGTATACGTCGTCCGAAAGACCCTCGATGGAAAGAAGATTCTGAAGCTTTTCATCATCGGATCTGTAAAGATAAAGTGTATATTCCGTACCGATGGATGAAAAATTCTTGTTAACAAGAGCATTGTATGCAGACAGGGAATTGCCCGTAAAAGCATTGGGGCCGGCGGGATTATCATATCTGTCCGTAAAATCCCACACAGCCATCTGCGTGATGTTCATGTATTCCTTGTCCGTAAGTCCGTACTGATCCTTTATTCCGTCAGCATCACTGGGCCATCCGTAATAAATAAGGGTTATAAGTGCCTCCTCCATGTTGCTGCCCAGAGGAGCATATCCGCAGGTTCCGGCGGAAAGGGAAGAATCCAGGAAGTCTTCCAAAGGATTCTCATCGCTGATCCTGATCCTGTCCAGATAGATACCAACGCCCTCTCTCTGCTTGTTTATGCAGTAGCCCTTGAAACGGTTTTCCGAGTCATGTACTTCCCACATATTATTCTCGTTCAGAGTGCCGTCAGTCATGTAATAATGTGAAGACATATCTCTCAGCCACACGCCCTCGGCTGCCGGCGTCCCGGATACTTCTAAAAATTCATTTATGCTTAGTACTGTCTCCGTTGATTCATGGGTCCATGTTCCGGCCAGTCCGCAGTGCCATCCTCCGGGGCGGCACTCAAGTCCCGTCTCCTCCCCCAGCACTATCCTTGTAAGCGCGCTGCATCCCGAAAAAATGCTTTCCGGAGCATCATCAAACATAAATGATGCTTTATTCATCCTTAATCCGCTTATATTCAGATTTCCAAGAGAGGAGCAGTCCCTAAACATCTCCTTTAAGCCGGATGACATAGGTGTAAAACCGCCGCCTAAGGATTTTATGCTGTCGGTCCTGAAATTGCTCAGATCAAGCTCTCTTAATACCCGGCACCGCTGGAACATGTTCTGCATATTCGTCACATTGGATGTGTCAAAGGAGCTTACATTAAGGAAACTTAGCTCCAGACAGCCGTAAAACATGCCGGACATGTTCTTTACCTTTGATGTGTTAAAGCTAGCAAGATCAAGCGACTTTACGGAGCTGCAGTCATAAAACATCCGGGACATATCCGTAACTTCGGATGTGTCCAGATTATTTAAAAAGACCAGATTTTCCAGCTGTTTACAGCCTTCAAAAAGTCCCTTTCCCTCTTCGGCTCCAAGCTTTATGGGGATCAGTTCCCCGCTGCTTCCCTTAAGGCCGAGATCTACGGTAACGACCTGATCCTTCTTGCCCTGGATAAATTCCTTTATATCGGTACAAAGCTCTCCGCCGTCTTCATCGGTAAGAGTGAACCATATACGTCCTTCGTCCTCATCCCAGTTTGCATAAAAAGAACTGCCATCTGATGCGGTGGCAGCATTTATGTCAGTTGTCCGGGATGTGCCCACAAGGAATATTGCCAGTAACAGTATTATTACGGGAATGCCCTTCTGTTTTAGGCGCCCTCTCATATTCGTATACCCCTTTTAATATTCTTTAAAGCGGAACTCATGTATGTATCAGTAAAGTATATCAATATGCCGTCATTATGGCAATAATGCGCCTTTTATCATATTTTGTAAATTGAAAGGCGGAGTCTTATGAACTCCGCCTTAAAGCATATTATTATTTATCAAATGATGCCAGATCCACTCCGTAAAGCTTTGCAAGTATTGCAATATAGCCTTCGTATGTCTGTACCATTTCGTCTATTACTACATATTCCTTAGGCTGATGAGCCTGATTGTTAGGAGCATGAGAATAGATGATCGTGGGGATCTTATGATAAGCACATGTACATCCGCCGTCTGTGCCGGCCTTCTTGTAATGCTCCTTGGGATCCTGTCCGATCTCCCTTAAAGCCTCGAAGGTCTTTACAACATATTCGTTGTTTCTGTCCACGATCCAGGGGGGATGTATCTTCTTAACTCTCTGCTTATATCCTGTCCAGGATGTTTCCTCAAAATATCTGGGTTCAACTGTTGCCTTGAATTCCGGATAAGCTGTTTTATAATGATCGAAAACAGCTTCGAATTCAGCCATCAGATCCTCATCCGTCTGTTCTGTGGAATATCTTCTGTCAACGGATATCTCGCATTCATCGGGGATCATGGAAAGCTCTCCGGGTTTTACGATACAATTTGTAACCGTGATGGTGGTCTCTCCGAGCTCGGGATCCGGCTTAAGATTAAATCCCTTGTGATCAAAAATATCGCAAACGATAGGTGCCATGTACTGGAACGCATTTATTCCCTCTGAAGGAACAGAGGAATGTGCGGTACGTCCGTAGGTCTTTACCACAAGCTCGATCTTACCTCTTTGTCCTATAGCCAGATCTCCGTCCGTAGGCTCGCAAAGATAAACAACATCTCCCTTTATATCATGTTCCTTCATTGTATGATCGAAGAAATACATGATACCGAACATCTCTGCAGGCTCCTCCTGCACAACAGCCGTAAAGGTGATATCTCCCGTGGGCCTCTGTCCCTTTGCAGCAAGCTCTGCAAAGGCTTTGAATGCGTAGAACTGAGCTACGAGACCCGCCTTAAGATCACATATTCCGCGGCCGATAAGCTTTCCGTCAACTACATTCGCCTCAAAGGGATCATAAGGTGCCCAGTTTTCCAGATTTCCTTCCGGAACAACATCCATATGACCATTTAAAATAACATTGGGGCCGGTTCCCTCTCCCCTCAGTATAGCAATAACATTTCCCGCGCCGTCGATAAATGCCTCATCCACAGGCAGCTTCTGGAGCTTGGCTAGCAGGTATTTTGCAAAGTCTTCCTCCTGACAGGCATACGAACGGAAAGGAATGGTCTCCTTCATCATTTCGATAAAGGCTTCTCTGTTCTCCTGAACGATTTTAAGCATAATTGTCTCCTTCCCTAAATGACTAACTCTTAACTCACATTAACATGTCACGGTTTTTCAGTCAATGACCGCCCATTGATAAAAACTATCTTTTCGACTCTTGATCATCAGATAGTTCCGAAGGTCCTGTCTCCCGCATCACCCAGGCCGGGGGTTATAAAGGCATTGGGAGTGAGTCCTTCATCTATCTGACCTATATAAAGCTCTATATCGGGAAAGGCCTTATGGAATTTTTCCACCCCTTCCGGAGCTGCAATAAGCACCAGCATCTTTATCTTTTTTGCCCCATGCCTTTTCAGCAGGTCAGCCGCATATACGGTGGATCCTCCTGTTGCCAGCATAGGCTCTGTGACCACGACTATCCTTTTATCCATGTGGTCGGGAAGCTTGCACAAATATTCATGGGGTTCCAATGTCTCTTCGTCTCGGAACATGCCTATATGACCCACTTTAGCTGTGGGAATAAGCTTAAGAACACCTGGAACAAGACCCAGGCCCGCTCTTAATATGGGGATCACCACCGGTTCGATACCGGCGATCTTCTGTGTAACGCATTCCTTTATAGGAGTTCTTACGGTTACATCCATAAGAGGATAATCTCTTAATGCTTCATATCCCAGAAGACATCCGAGCTCCTCCACGATGGTGCGGAACTCGTTGGTCCTGGTATTTATATCTCTTAATACGGATATTTTGTGTTTTACCAGAGGATGCTCCGATTCGTAAACATTATCTGTTATCTTTTTCAATATATATCCCTCCCTTATCCTTCTTTTCAGAATATTTTATAAAAGGGTTCCCTGTCCGTCAACGCAAAAGGCTCTTATATTTTTCCTCTGTGTATAACATTTCCCGTTACGGCTGTTTTTGGTATAATCCTTCTATAACCTTTCTTTGGAAGGAGAGATATTATGAAACGAAAAATAACCGCTTTTCTGCTTCTGTTTTGTTTGATGCTTTCCGCATGCAAAGGCGACAAAAACAAAGATGTTGCTCCGGAAACGGAAAGTGCAACGGAGAATACAGCAGATCAAAAAGAGTTTGATGAGCTGCTTTGGGACATATTTGCAGAGACCGTCTCGGTAAATGCGCTTACCTTCAATGCTTTTGTGGATGATCCTGAAGCCATGGGCCTTCCCCTTCCGGAGATGACCTTAGGCTCTCTTTCCGACGAAGTTAATGCGGAATATCTGAGGATGACGGAGGATCAGCTGGAAAGACTTCTGGCCTTTGACAGGGATTCACTTTCCACCTCTCAGCAGCTTGATTATGACATCATGAAGGAAAGACTGGAGCTTGATATAGAATCCTACGGCTACGATTATTACTCGGAGCTTCTGGGCCCCGAAGCCGGCATCCCCGCAAATCTTACCACCAATCTTTTTGATTACAGGATAAAGACAAAAGATGATCTGGAGAATTATTTTACTCTTTTATCCGATATGAGGCGGTACTTCGGAGAGATCATAGAATATGAGAAGACACGTTCTTCCCTGGGCTACTTTATGAATGACGGCTTAGTTGACAGCGCCATACAAAAATACAGGGATTTTATAAGCGATCCGGAGAACAATGCATATATTTCTTTTTTTGAGGATCATATAAGAACAAGTCTTCCTGACCTTACCGAGGATGAGATCAAAAGCTATGTGGAAAGAAACAAAGAGATCGTAAATACTGTAGTTATCCCCGCATATGAGGATGTTATTGCATGCCTTGAAGAGCTTAAAGGCACCGGGAAAAATGACAGCGGACTTTGCAATCTTCCCAAGGGAAAAGACTATTATAAGTATATTGTAAAAGAATATACTTCCACCGGAATGGATCCGGAAGAATTATATGATTATCTCGAAGATAAGCTGTCCACGCTTCAGAGCGAGATATATTCCATGCTGACGGAAGATCCGTCTCTTTATAATTATTTTTATGATCTTGAGATCGATATAGACGATCCCGAAGAGCTTCTTGACCACTTCCACGAAAAGACAGATCAGCAGTTCCCCAAGCTTTTGGACACCACCTACAGGCTTAAATATATGGATGAAAGCCTTCAGGATACCAATACCATGGCGTATTACATAATACCGCCCGTAGATGCATATGATGATAATGTTATCTATATCAATCCCGCATATAATACGAGCCTTTCGGAAAACATGACTACATTTTCCCATGAAGGATATCCGGGGCATCTGTATCAGATAACATATTATATGGCAACTGATCCTCAGCCCATAAGAGCAGTGGAATCCTTTATAGGCTACACCGAAGGCTGGGCCGTATCCGTACAGGACGAGGCATACGGATGGTTTGATGATATCGATCCCAAGGTCGTTGACCTTATGCGCTGCAATACTTTATACAATTATGCCGTTGTATCCCTGGCCGATCTCGGGGTAAATCTTTACGGATGGACTCTGGAAGATATGCAGGAAAACCTTGCCGTATACGGCATGCCTGCAGACGGAGTAGACGGCATATTCGACTATGTAGTGGAATCCCCCGGTTCATTCTTTTCCTATGGTGTCGGCGGATTGCAGTGGGTTGATATAAAGGATATGGCCATGGAAGCACTCGGCGATGATTTCGACGAAAAAGATTTTTATGCCTATGTCCTCTCCAAAGGACCCTGCAGCTTTGACACTTTGGAGACAATAGTTGAAACATATGTGGAAACAAAAGGTGCAAAGATTAAGGACGCAGCATAAGATGATCGGGACATGCTTTACAGCGCACGCATAGATATGCATATAAACAATATAAATATGCAAAAAACTATTGACGAAATAAAGGTAAGGGATTAAAGTGTAACGTGAGGATAAATTCCTTTGAGCAATGCGACAGAATTCATCCCTTACTATATCCTTAAGAAAAAGACTGCAGTTTAACTGCGGTCTTTTTCTTATGCATATATTCTGATTTTTAATCAGGATCTGATCGAACAGATATCTCTGCGAACCTACTGTTCTTCTTTAAAGGAAAGATATACTCTCCCGGGTTCAAGTGTATAGCCTTTATATCTTGCAAGCTCTGATACGGTCACCAGCTGATATCCCTTGTCTATTAGGTCAGGGATAAGCCTCTTTACGGCCTCGACCGTGGTTGCATGTATATCATGCATAAGAACAATATCCCCGTCCTCTACATTATCCATAACGGCATTATATGTTGATTCCGCATTTTTAGTGGCCCAGTCTCTTGTATCTACGGACCAGAGAATAAGCGGCATTCCTGAATTCGCTTTTACATTGTCATCCACTGCGCCGTAGGGAGGTCTTATAACAGCCGGCCTCTTGCCGATAACGGATTCCAGCGTATCGGACACAGGCGAAAGCTCCGCCACTATCTCCGATGCATCTTTCCCCGTAAGATAGCTGTGATCCACCGTGTGGTTTCCTATCTCGCATCCCAGAGAGTCTCCCCTCCTTATGATGTCGCTCAGTCTGGACGCATTCGTGCCTACTACGAAAAAGGTGGCTCTTGCGTTATATTCCTCGAGAATATCGAGGACTACAGGTGTATTTGTATAGCTTGGTCCGTCATCAAAGGTAAGAGCTATCATCGGTCTGTTCATGTCTATATCACGGGTCTGGACCTTGATGGCCTTTACTCCGAACCTGTCGCAGTAAGCCCTGAAATCAGCTGACTCTGCAACCTCATTTATCAGGTCTTCCTTTGACATGCCCGAATCAAGCATCTCCATCAGACTGTCATGGACCGTTACCTCAGGTTCCATACCGGTCATGGATCTCATTACCATACTTATAAACTGCTCTTTGTCGGGATCCTTAGAAGTGGCTTCCTTTCCCAGAAGAAATCCTTTTACAACATCACTTGCATCCATGGTATGGGCAAGCAGGGCACCTGTCCAGGAATTAAGTCCCTTTATGTCAGGTTCTCTTCCAAGGCCGTTTCTGTAAAGCAGCGAAACGAATTCCGTAACTCCTATATCCTGATCCCTGTTCTCTGTTACGGATATCTCCACATCACTGCATCTGATGGCCTGAGCCTTACTTTTATATTCTTCGGATGCAGATATATGCTTGACTATATAGTCTATGCTCACACCCTTTTTAAGCCTATCAAGGCTGTTTTCTCTGCCTTTTGGATCAGTCTCTCTTCCCAAAAGGCTCCTGTAAACAAGATCTACTGCATCTTCGTCGGAAATATTTTTCTTGCCGAATTCCTTACTGTTTAAAATGGCATATATGCACCCGGCAGGTCCGATCTTACCTGTACTGAGCCTTGATGTAAAAGAATCAAGTCCCGTTTCGTCCGCTTCTCTCCCCAGAAGGATCACATAGGCATCTTTTACGAATCTTGTTGCCGAAAGGTTCAGATCCCTGCCTTTTGTAAGTACCATCTCTCCGGGCTCGAATCCGGATCTTTCGCATTTATTGCGGAATTCCTCGGAGGAGGACACCGACTTAAGTATATAATCTGTAGATACGCCGTCGGAAAGATAAGCAAGCCTTTTATCTATATCCTCCCCGGACGGATCTCTGTTCAAGAGCACTGTAAAAAGCTCTTTTACAAGCTCTTCCCCGTCTAAATTCCTTTTTATGAATTCCTCTGTCTCCATGAAAGCAAGAACGGCACCAACTCCTGTTTTCGACCCGTCCTTAAGGGCATCGGTCCAATCCTTAAAGCCCTTTTCGTCCGGCTCTCTTTCTAGCAAAACCGTATACGCTCTGTAAATAAATCCTTCGGAAGAGTATGGCTCCAGGTTTTCGTAAGGAGAGGTCTCTTTTTCCGTTTCGGTTTCCGTCCATGACTCAGGTGTCTCTTCCTCTTCCGATGCTTTGATGTCGAAGATGTGAAAAAGATTCCACTCATCAGGTGCATACTTGTAATAACAATAAACCCCTGCCAGAAAAACCAATATGATAATGATACCCGGTATCAGTTTTTTCAATATATCACCCCTCTTCTTTATCCTGAAGAAGCATGTCGTAAACGTCTCTCTTGGAAAGTCCCCTGTCCTTAGCCACTTTTTTCATGGCGGAAGTCCTGTCCAGTCCTTCCCTTATATACATATCCATGTGTTCCTCAGGTGACAGCTGTTCCCATTCCCGGATACTTTCCTCTTTAAGCTCTTCCTTATCCTTTCCCTCCAGGACTATCACATATTCACCCTTGGGCACATTCTCCCTGTAATAGCTGACAGCTTCTGACAAAGGCATTATCCTGCACTCCTCATGCAGCTTTGTCAGTTCCTTGCAGAAGGCTGCCTTCCTGTCTCCAAGGGCATCAAAAAGCTCTGCTGCCGTTTCCGTTAATCTGTGAGGTGCTTCGTATATAACAGTGGTGACCGTTCTTGTTTTAAGCTCTTTCAGAATGCTTTCTCTTTCCTTTTTATCTGTCGGCAGAAAACCCTCATAAAAGAATCTGTCAGAATCAAAGCCCGACATAACAAGAGCAGTTGCAAAGGCAGTGGGCCCCGGTATCACGGTAACGCCTATGCCTGCATCATTACAGGAAGAGATAAGCTCCTGCCCTGGATCAGATATCCCGGGCATACCTGCATCACTTATAAGGGCAATATTAACGCCCTTTTCCAGCTGACGCAGCAGCACTTCTCCCTTTTCAAACCTGTTATGCTGATGGAATGATGTAAGAGGCTTCTTGATCCCCAGATGGTTCAAAAGTTTTAAGGAATTCCTGGTATCCTCCGCAGCAATAAGGTCCACTTCTTCAAGGGTCTCCTTCAGTCTGTCCGACATATCGGACAGATTCCCTATGGGTGTTCCGCAAACAAACAGTCTTCCTGCCATATAACGATCCTTATTTTAAAATCCGTGATAATTCAATCCGTTACGGTTCTATTATATCACATATCCCGGAGCCTCTTGAGGTGGCGTAACCGATTGAGTATAATACTTTGAAGATATAAACATCAGGAGGCATAAAGATGGAAGAAACACTAAAGAAAAAAGGCCTTATAGGCGAATTTAAAGCATTTATAATGCGTGGAAACGTAATGGATATGGCGATCGGCGTTATTTTAGCCACAGCCTTCGGAAAGATAACCACTTCTCTCGTAGAGAATATCATAATGCCTTTTATCAGCTACCTGTTCGGTGCAAGAGACATGACTGCTCTCGATATCGTTATCAGGCAGGCAGAGGTAGATGCAAGCGGAGAGGTCGTAAAGGAAGCCATAGTAATAGGCTTCGGAACCCTTCTTATGACCATCATCGATTTCCTTCTTGTGGCATTTGTGGTATTTATGATAGTTAAGGCCATGAATAAAGCCCATGAAAGATCGGAAGCAAAGAAGGGCGCTGTACCTGAGGAGGAAGTACCTGCTGGCCCCACTCAGGAAGAGCTTCTTACAGAGATCAGGGATCTTTTAAAGGAGCAGCAGAATAAATAAAGCTTAAGGGCCGGCATATGCCGGCTCTTTATGCATCACTCAGATCTCAAATCAGAGATGATCATATAGTGAGGATAAGGAGGAGCCATGGGATTATTCGGAAAATCAAATCTGTCCGGCGGAGAAGATATTTTTAACGGCAAAAGGAGAAAGGTCGGCTATACCAAGCCCCGTTTCAGCGGCGGCTTTACTGCATATGATACTTCAGGAAAAAAGATAGCCTACTCCACCCCTATCTTTACAGGCGGCTTTAATATCTTTGACGCAAAGGGAAGAAAGATCGGCACCGCCAAACGCAACTTTTCAGACGGCTTCGACTTTTACGATAAAAAAGGCAGATTTATGGGAAGCTGTAAAAGAAATATGTACGACGGCTTCGATTACTTCTTTTAAACTTATCCTTTATACCTTCTGCCATCGAAAAAAGCTTCGCACCGGCAGCGGCAAATATAACGACTTCAAATTTAAAAGGCCCGGATCTTTCCGGACCTTTTTATTTTTTATTTTTTATTTAAAATATTTTTTCATGTAGTTGTTAACGTCTCTTCTGAAACCGTCCATGGTATATCCCGTTTCCAGCTGCCTCCAAAGATGCTCCGGATCCGCATGACCGGAAGCCACGCCTCTGTAATAGCCCTCGTTATGGGAGATTATCACTCCGTCCTTAAGGGGATCCAGATCATATTCGTAGCAAAGCATGGCAAACAGCTGTACCGCGGAATCATATGTCCGCTTAACTGCAGCTTTCGCATCCGCAAGATCCGAACAGGTAAAGGTAGCGCCTCTTGTATAAGTAATGGACGCAGGCTCACACATTTCCACTCCTATATGGGTATCATTTGCCGAGCCTCCTGCATGCCAGCCCCTGTGGCTCCAGGGGAGAGTCTGATAAACCATGCCGGTATTCGCATCAATAAATCCGTGAACACATGCTCTGTCATAGTTTGGACTGTTCCAGGCATTTACGAAGAATGATGCCCTGGGCATTGAACATCCCACCGAATGAAGCATAAGACCTTTAACGGCTATATCCCCTTCATATACATAACAGGGATTCTTTGTAAGGATGGACTTGATTACATTTGCTTCAGCAAAGCTTTCCGATGCGGCTTTTCTGTAATCGTAAGACGGGTCAAGACCCATGCCCTTGCATTTTTTTATAAATTCCGAAGAATTGGCAAAATAATAAAAAAGTTCTCTCTTTCCTATGGACCTGAGCTGCTTTACCTTACTTGAGACTTCGGATTTACCGGGATCTCTCAGCAAAAGCAGCCTGTACATGGCTTTTACATATGCTTCCTCTGTATTGACCTTTTTCCCGAATTCCGCAGAGCTTACGATGGAATACAGGAATCTTACTATGGGTGTTTCCAGATCATCAAGCTGATAAAGCCTGCTGCTTATCTCGCCTTCTGAGGGCATTCTGTTAAGGCCGTTCTGATAAGATCTGATAACAAATTCCCTGAGCTTCGTACGCTTATCGTTGTAGATATTTGTAAGCGCCATTTTTGCTCCGATATCCACTTTCTGCTTTGCCGTCTTACTTTCAAACTCAGGAGAATTAAGCACTGTTTGAAGGATATAATCTCTTGAATAGCCCTTGTCCAGCAGATCTAATCTGGATGACAATCCGCTGCTGTCAGGATTCCTTCCCAGACATGACCTGTATATATCAGTTATATATTGAGTATCGGTGGTATTCTGCTTTATATATTCTCCGGACTGGAAGAAGGAAAGGATAACCGGTCTTGCGCCATTGGCGATCAGACTGTTTACTTTTCCCTTCTGGCCGTTTATATCCGGATCTCTTTTCAGGATATTGTTGTAAAGCTTTGCCGCATACAGAGAAACATTATAATTCTTATCTATGATGTCTGTAAGCTCCACCGTTCCCGGCAGCATATTGTGCTTTTCGCAAAGGTCCTTAAATTCCCTGGAATCCGTAAACCCTTTAAGAATAAATCTTTCCGTAAAATTATAACGGAACATGGTGGTCCATGTTTCAAAGCCTTCCTCATCAGGCTCCCTGTCAAGGATCACGTTATATAAGATAGTTATGAATGTCTCATCGGGAAGGCCCTTATCTTTATATTCCTTACTGAATAAGAAACCGTAAAGGATATCCGCTCCCGTACATTGTCCGCTTCTTATCCTTTCGGTCCAGTCATTAAAGCCCTGTTCTTCCGGTTCCCTTTCCAGTATAAGGTTATAGCAGCGTACAACGAAGGCATCTATAGGATCTTCTGGCCTGATGCCTTCTCCGGTATTAAGCGCGGGAGTACTTACAACTGCCGGCACTTCCTCTTTAGGTATATCTGCGGAGTTCTCTCCCTGAATATCTTTATTTGAAATATCTTCCGTCTCTTTTTCTTCAGCCTGCTCTGTTTCAGATTCAGTCTCAGCTTCTGTCTCTTGTGCTTCTGTCTCTTCTGCAATCTCTGAAACTATCTCGCTGCCTTCCTCCTCCATGGCATCAGAAGATACCGATATCTCATCAGATATATCGGCTGATTCAGGTATTTGGGATATTTCCTCTGAAGGCTTATCCTCATACATACCTGCTTCTGCAAAGGCAGTTATATTATCAAAAGCCAGCGTAATAACAAGGACCGCTGCAAGAATCCTGAATATCTTCATGGTAAAGAAGACCTCTTTTCAAAAGCGTTTTTAACAAGATGTAATATAAATGTAATAAATATTATACATACACAGATGTACACTTTCAAGGTTTTTTAGCAAAAATAAGACTTCGGAGCTTATCCGAAGTCTTAAGAATTTATGAATTAATTAAATTTACGATACCTTACCAGGTACGAGAGCCTTATTATTCGTGGATCTGCCACTTTTAAAGGTCTCCGTCGTCACGGAAGGTATAGGCAATATTCATTCCATGGTCTGCACATCGTTCAAGATCAGTTACGATCTCCGTGAATACTACTCCTGCAGTGGGCTCGCAGTCAGCCGTCATGATCCTTTCCGTATGGTTATGGATCAGCTGCTGCTCCATATTGTCCACCTGACCCTCCATTTCAAGAAGCTCCGGAAGCCTTGTATAATCCCTGCTCCTGAATATATCCACAGAAAGCTCCACCTGCCGTATTACCTTGTCTGCCATATCTTTAAGCTCTTTTACAGCCTCCTCTGACATGGAAGCTTTATTTAGATTAAGTGCCTCCGCATACTCTACGATATTCTCTCCGTGATCAGAGAATCTTTCCGCATCAGTAGCGGAGATATTGAGCCTTGCAATACTTTTAAGCTGGTCAGGAGTAAGATCCAGATCGCCGAGCTCTGCCATGGAATCCGCGATCTTCTTGTTAAGAATATCGACCGACTCCTCCCTAAGCCTTACTGCTTCCGCCTTTCCCGGAGAATAATCAAAGAAGCAATCGAGGGAATCCTTTAAATTGGCAACAGAAATATCCGCCATGCGGCACACCTCCCTGTGAGCATTCTCCAGAGCAACGCCCGGGGCCATCTTCCCCTGGTTTATCATATATTTGATGCTCCTCTCCTCCGCAAGTATGCTTTCGTCTTCCTTAACAGGAATCATCTTATTGGCAAGGGCAATGATCTGATTCGAAAACGGAAGCTGTACCAAAACCGCAATGATCGCAAAAAGTGTGTGAGTATTAGCCACCTGACGCCCCACATCATTAGGGGAGAGGCTCTTTATAAACTCCAGGATCTGCGGGAACAGATTTATAAGGATCAGAAGGAAGGCCGCTCTTATAAGATTGAATATAAGATTAAGAAGGGCCGTTCTTTTTCCGTTTCTGTTGGTCGTAAGAGATGCAAGGATATTAGGCATAACCGAGCCTATGGCTGCACCTATCACAAAATAAACGGCTGTATTATAGGAAAGTATGCCCTGAACCGCAAAGGTCTGGAAAATAACCGTAGATGATGAAGAGCTTTGAAGGATAGCCGTAAACAAAGTACCGAATAAAACTGCCGGAACAGGAGAATCCATGGTCTTTATAAAGGCTTCGAAGGCAGCTGTGCCCGCAAGGGGCTGTATCGCCTCCTTCATGATGGATATGCCCACGAAGAGCATTCCGAAGCCCACAAGTATCTCTCCCACATGCTTTACTATGCTCCGTTTAATAAAGAGATACATTATCATTCCGGCGAAGAGTATCAGCGGAGCATATGCTCCAATATTAAAGGCAGTTATCTGAGCAGTCACGGTCGTACCTATGTTTGCTCCCATAATAACGCCTATAGCCTGACTGAGATTCATCATACCGGCATTAACGAAGCCTATTACCATAACATCCGTAGCTGAAGAGCTTTGGATGAGTATGGTGATGCCGATACCCACCAGGACTGCTATCATTTTGTTTTTAGTGGCTTTTTCAAGTATTCCCTGAAGCCGGTGTCCACAGGCATTCCGAAGGCCGGAGGACATTAAGGTCATGCCCAGAAGAAAAAGGGCTATGCCTCCTAAAATGGAAAATATTTCCGTAAGTGTCATCTTTCCTCCAATGTATGTTATACCCTAAAGCAATATATCATGTTCAAGGTTAAAAATGACTGCCATTAATGCTCTTATTAAAAGACAATAAGGATGTATCCATCATTCCCTTTCCACAAGCCACATATCAATATCCGCAGGCCCGTCTATACCGGGAACGCTTCCCTCATTTGTGTACTGCCACCAGGTAAAATGATAAGGCGTCTGGGGCACAGGCTCATAATCCGCATACCAGATCTTATAAGAATTAAGCACCTTTGCCTCAAAAAGCTCATGCTCCCAAGGCAGGTTGGAATAAATATCCGCGTCCCATGACAGTTCTTCCTTTATCGTGCTGCAAAAGGCTTCTGTATTTAAAGTTACCTGCTCCTTTGTGATGTTGTTTGCTCTTCCTGCATCATTCTTTGTTATCTCGGGATCATATACCACAGGAAGATCCAGGGTGATGCCGGAATCTTTTATTACATGTGCTGCAAGGAGAGCTTCTTCCCTTGCTTCCTCCTCCGTGATCGCCTGAGAGAAAAAATATGCGCCGACTAAAAGTCCTGCCTCCTTGGCCTTTTTCAGGTTGTCCCGGGCATACACATCTTCCATAAGGACACCGGCCTGTCCGTATCCTCTGTAGCCCACCCGTATAAAGGCAAAGCTGTATCCGGAAGAAGCCACCTGTTCCCAGTCTATAACTCCCTGATGCTCCGAAACATCCACTCCCTGAAGGACTTCATATTTATCATCTTCATATGTTATCCTCTGAGGATCCGAAGGATCATTTACGAATGATCCATCCGTATACGGATTTGCCTTTACGGAAGGATCCACCTCCATTGTATGGTATTCTCCCCAGGCATCCACATAATCAATATAAACCGGTATGTTCTCTGTTTCCTCTTCTGCGGAGATCTGTTCCTCTTCTTCCTCTTCCTTTTGATCTTCCGTTTGGGCGCTCTCTTCGGATATCTCTTCTTTTTTCTCTTCTGAAGTCTCCGACTCTTCTTCAGCAGTTTCAGTGACTGCACTTTCCTCATATACCGGATCAGGCTCCGACTCCTTTTTATCCGGAGAAGAAGTGCAGCCGGCCAAAGCAGCCAAGACGCAGATCAAAAAGGCAGCCATCATTCTTATGCTGACCTTCATATATTTATCCTTTCGTAGCTTCTGACAGAACAACACATTTTTATCTTTCCTGAGGCTTAAAATGCAAACACCCTATGGCAAGTGTACCATAGGGCGCGGATAATTAGTTATGCTATTTGTTTTTTATATATGAAACTTTTTATAAAAGCTGGTGAGGGGACTTGAACCCCTGACCCCTTCATTACGAGTGAAGTGCGCTACCGACTGTGCCACACCAGCATGCCTGACTAATATACTATAAGGCATTTTAGTTGTCAAACAGAGCAAAGCACTGCATTACCCGTAAAATGCCTCGTTGTCGACTATCATGGTAACATTGGGATGGAACTTAAGGATAGACACGGGAACAGACGGCTTAACATCGCCGTAAATGCAGTTCATAAGAGCTTCATGCTTATTCTTTCCGCTTACTATAAGAAGTATCTTTTTTGCCCTCATGATGGTCCCGATACCCATGGTAACGGCCTTTGTGGGAACATGGTCCACAGAATCGAAGAATCTGGCATTAACTATCCTGGTATTTTCCTGAAGCTCCACCACATGGGTGTCGTCGGAAAAATGATCATCCGGTTCGTTAAAGCCTATATGTCCATTTACGCCTATACCCATAATAAGAAGGTCTATTCCCTTGCTCTTCTTTATCTTGCGCTCATAATCCTCGGCTGCTGCGTCGGGATCCTCTGTATATCCCTTGGGGATATTTATATTGTCGGGATCCATGTTTATCTGGGAAAAGAGCTGCTTATGCATAAGGTAATGATAGCTCTGTGGATTATCCTCCGGAAGGCCCACATATTCGTCAATATTAAAGGTCCTGACCTGGGAGAAATCCAATTCCCCTCTTTTATAATAATCTATAAGAAGACTGTAAAGGCCCATCGGTGTGGAGCCCACATTTAAAGCGAGAATGGTATCCGGTTTTTCCTTTATCTGCTCCGCCACTATCTCCGCGGCTTTTTGACTCATTTCGTTATAATCTGATACCTCTATGATCTTCATTCTTATACCCTCTTAATGATGTGATTCCCCTTAGTCACGGGGTGCCGATCCCTTTTTTACGAATCTTATCTCCACTCTGTATCCCATGGCATCGGCTATTTTTAAAAGCCCTTCCAATGTGGGATTGTGGCGTCCGCTCTCAAACCTTGCAAGACTGCTTCTGCTGATGCCTGCCGCACTGGCTACCTCCTCCTGCGTCATCTTTCCGGACTTTCTGTATTTCTGAAATTTTTTTGATATGTCTGCCAGATTTTTTTCAACTGCATCAGAAGAACCTTCCATCTTAACCCCTCCTTAAAAGTGCCATTTAATTATAAACTAAGGCGGAACATTTTTGAATGTACTTTATGCCCAAAAATCATGTCCGGATCCGAGAACAGATTTCCCTTAGTGGCTTTCGTAAAAGCGCGTTCTTTATTGATAGCATGTTTTTCCTTTGCTATAATCTCCTTAATTTAAGCAGATCAGGAGGCATATATGCAGATATTAGCGGCTATAGATTCTTTTAAAGGAAGTCTTTCATCCCTTGATGCAGGAAATGCCGTAAAGAGAGGGATCCTTAAAGTGATGCCCGATGCCCGGGTATTGGTCCGCCCCCTTGCAGACGGCGGAGAAGGCACCGTGGATGCCCTGGCATCCGGTCTTTCAGGGACAATGGTTGAGGCATCTGTAACAGGACCCCTTAAAGATCCCGTAAGAGCAAAATATTGTATCCTTCCGGACAAAATAACGGCTGTAATGGAAATGTCTTCTGCAGCAGGACTTACTCTTGTCCCTTCTTCTGACAGAAATCCCCTTAATACGACTACCTATGGTGTAGGCGAGCTTATAAAGGATGCCATAAAAAGAGGCTGCCGCCGCTTTATAATCGGCATAGGAGGAAGCGCCACCAATGATGCAGGAACGGGCATGCTTGCCGCTCTGGGCTACAGATTCCTTGATAAGGACGGTATGCCTGTGGATATTGCGGGAAAGGGTCTTGAACATATCTGCTCCATAGATACAAAAGAGGTTATAAGCGACCTTTCCGATTGCTCCTTCCGTATAGCCTGTGATGTTTCCAATCCCCTATGCGGTCCGTCGGGCTGCAGTGCAGTTTACGGCCCTCAGAAGGGAGCAACACCAGAAATAGTTGAAACCATGGATAAATGGATCGGGGATTTTGCCGATCTTGCAACAGGTGTCTTCCCCCAAGCCCATAAGGATCATCCCGGCACCGGAGCTGCAGGCGGCCTGGGATTTGCTTTCCTTACCTTTACAAATGCCACGCTGGAATCAGGCATATCCATAATCCTTGACGAAATAGGCCTTGAAGAAGACATCAAAAACTCTGACCTTGTAATCACGGGAGAAGGCAGACTGGACAGCCAGACTGCCATGGGGAAAGCCCCTGTGGGTGTCGCTTCTTTGGCAGAAAAGCACGGTGTACCAACTATAGCTTTTGCAGGACATGTAACAAAAGATGCCGGCATCTGCAACGAAAAAGGCATAACCGCATTCTTTCCTATAGTAAGAGGACCCATCACTCTGGAAGAGGCCATGGAGCCGGAAAATGCCATAAGATCTCTGGAAGATGCCGCAGAACAGGCCTTCAGGCTTTTCGTCAGATGATGCAAAGATCACACTGTTATACGGAGGTATAAAATAGCTGAAATACTTATCCCTTACGGTAAAGAAAAACTTACTTGCAGCATCCCCGAACCGCAGCTGACCCAGGTGCTCACATCTAAGCTTCATTCCTATTTAATAAAAAGACCTTCCTCCATAAGATATGGAAGAAGGTCTTTTATTATTTTTAAGAGATCAAAGTTTTTTATCAAAAAAGCCTGCCACATAAGTGACAGGCTTACAGGCGCAGACCGGATTTGAACCGGTGCATCAGGGTGTTGCAGACCCACGCCTTACCGCTTGGCTACTGCGCCTTATGACCCCGACGGGAATTGAACCCATGTTACCGCCGTGAAAGGGCGATGTCTTAACCTCTTGACCACGGG
>CADBUJ010000013.1 GCA_902797845.1 uncultured Eubacteriales bacterium
AAAGGAAGGCGTGTTTTCCTCGACAGCTCCAGCTGTTTTTTAAACCATTTTTTTTGATTTTCACGGGCAGAAGCATCCTTTTCCCAGTAATAATCCAGGCCTATCTCTCCTATGGCTACGACCTTTTCTTTTTGCGAATACTCTTCCAGCACTGACAGGTCTTCTTCTTTCATGTCTTTGCAGTCGCTGGGATGCACTCCCACAGCCGCATAAAATCCGTCATATTTTTCAACCAGTGCCATAATGGTCCCGCAGCTTTTGATATCATAAGCCACATTACATACATAGCCTACACCAGCTTCCGGGAAAGAGGATATTAATTCGTCCCTGTCAACGTCGAAGCTTTTATCATCATAATGGGCATGGGAATCAAAAATCATATTCATCAGCTGATCTCGGAACCTGCTTCCATATCCTTTTCGGGTACCATAAGCGCAAGCTCTCCGTCCTTATCCTCTGCGCAAAGGAGCATTCCCTCAGACATAAGGCCCGCCATCTTTCTGGGCTTGAGATTTGTAAGTACCATGACCTTCTTGCCCACCATTTCCTCTGCCGTATATTTGGGACGCAGTCCGGAAAGTATCTGTCTTACTTCCTCTCCGATCTTTACTTTGGAGCACAGGAGCTTTTTCGATTTCTCCACCTCTTCGCATTCCAGGATCTCTCCTACTTTAAGAGCAAGCTTTGCGAAATCATCATATTCTATAAAGGGAGAAGCCTCTTCTTTCTTCTTTCCCTCTCCGGCAGGTGCTCCTTCCTTTTTGGCATCACCTATATCGCCCATAGCTGCTGCGGCTGCTGCTTCAGCTTTCTGTTTCTCAACTATTACCTGCACCTTTTCCATAACTTCCTTTTCGTCAAGTCTTTCGAAAAGGATCTCAGGAGAATCCGTAACCTTATTTCCCTGAGGATAAAGGCCGAACTCTGTTAGTTTGTCAAAGGAGCGGAGCTCTGTATTAAGCTGTTCTGCAATTCGCTCACCTGTAGCAGGCGTAAAGGGTGCAAGAAGAGACGTTGCTATTACGATACCTTCCGTAAGGTTGTATAAAACGGTCTTAAGCCTGTCTTTTTTATTCTCATCCTTTGCCAGTACCCAGGGCTCTGTTTCGTCGATATATTTATTAAGTCTCTTAAATACGCTGATTATTTCCTTGAGAGCTTCTGATACTCTAAGCTCTTCCATATCCTCCTCGACCTTGGCATATGCGCCGGTAACTACGGCTTTAAGCTCTTCATCCACCGGTTCCTCTGCCTTGCCGTCACAAACGATGCCGTCAAAATACTTATTAGTCATGGCAATGGTACGTTTTACCAGATTTCCGATGGTATTAGCCAGATCGGAATTGATCCTTTCTATTACCAGCTCCCATGTGATAACGCCGTCGTTTTCGTAAGGCATATCGTGAAGCACGAAATATCTTACGGCATCAACACCGAAGATATCAGCCATGTCATCAGCATAGATAACATTGCCCTTTGTCTTTGACATCTTTTCTCCTCCCTGAAGAAGCCAGGGATGTCCGAATACTTCCACAGGAAGAGGAATATCCAGGGCCATAAGGAATATGGGCCAGTATATCGTATGGAATCTGACGATATCCTTGCCTATAAGATGTAGGTCTGCAGGCCAATACTTTTTGTAAAGCTCCCCGTGATTTCCGTCAGGGTCGTAGCCGAGGCCGGTGATGTAGTTGGAAAGAGCGTCCAGCCATACATAAACCACATGATCTTCATCAAAATCAACAGGTATACCCCATTTAAATGATGATCTTGATACACAAAGATCCTGAAGACCGGGAAGAAGGAAGTTATTCATCATCTCATTCTTTCTGGATTCAGGCTGTATAAACTTCGGGTGTGTATTTATATGCTCTATAAGTCTGTCCACATATTTGGACATCTTAAAGAAATATGCAGGTTCGTTTTCCTCATGTACGGGATTTCCGCAAATAGGACATTTGTCTCCGTCCACGATCTGACTTAATGTGTAAAAGGCCTCACACTCCTTGCAGTACATACCGGAATATGCTCCAAGATATATGTCTCCCTGCTGGTACAGCTTTTTAAATATCTTCTGAACTATCCTTTCGTGGTCTTCATCAGTGGTACGGATAAACCTGTCGTAGGATGTGTTCATATGATCCCATATCCTCTTTATGTCTTCCGCTTTCTCGTCAACGAAGTCCTTGGGAGTCATTCCGACTCTTAAGGCTCTCTCTTCGATCTTCTGACCGTGTTCGTCGGAGCCTGTCTGGAAATAGACATCGTAGCCGTCAGCCCTTTTATATCTGGCTATGGAATCAGCCATTATTATCTCGTAGGTGTTGCCGATATGGGGCTTTCCTGAAGTATAAGCTATTGCCGTAGTGATGTAATAAGGTCCTTTGTTTGTCATTGTTTCTCCTCTTTCTGCGAATAGACACACCCGCAATAATTTTGTCTGTAAAGATCATATTCTCTGGACAATTCCAAAGATCTTTTATATCCGTCTCTCTTCTTGAAATCTGAAGGCAGATAAGCTACTCCGTAAAGATCGGATACCTCCTTCCCGATAGCATTTATCACAACCGCATCCTTAAGGGGGCTTAAGGTAAGCGTTGTGGCAAAGAGAGGTATCTTAACTTCCTTTGCCTTTTCGGCAGTCTTTTCAAGCCTTAGCCTGTAGCATTTATGGCATCGTTCTCCCCGTTCGGGGCATTCCTCAAGTCCTTTAGCAAGGCTGAAGAATCTTTCGGGCTCATAATCCCCGTCTATAATATCCACAGGAAAGCGGAATGCCTTTTCTCTTATAAATCTTTTTTCTTCCCTAAGCCTTTCAAGGTATTCTTCCCTGGGATAGATATTGGGGTTGTAATAAAAAACCGTTATCCTGAAATACTCGGATAGATATTCCAGAACGTAACTGGAGCAGGGAGCACAGCAGCTGTGAAGAAGGAGCCTCTCCTGACCCGGTATCAGCCCTTCCAGATATTTATCCATGTCTCTTTGATAATTATGGTTATTCATTCTCTGCATCAAGGTATTTATCGATCACGCTCCAGACATCCACGTCGCCTTCCATGCCAAGCTTCCAGCAGGAAACTCCTGCAAGGCCGTATTCGTCTATAAGCTTAAGATAGCTTTCTGTGGATACTTCGTCTGAGAGCCATATCCTGTATGTGCTTCCGTTTATATCCGATACATATGTGCCGTAGTTGATCCCCAGATCCTCTATATATTCTATCTCGGCACCGTGATTTATTATAAATCCCTTGGCTGTAGGCATATCGTAATTTCCTTCAAGGGAGAATCCGCCGCTTTCGTTATTGTTCCATACGAGAGAATAGAAAGGTATTCCGTTTATTACTCTTTCTGCAGGGACTTCCAAAAGCGTGTCCTCTATACCCTTCTTTACAAAAGGCACATCGGCAGTAGGGCCGGGTTCAGCTGAGCCTGACGTATACTGGTCGTAACCCATGATGATGAGATAATCTATATAATCAGCCAGCTCGCCTCTGTTGTAATACTTCGTATATGTCGGAACATAAATATCCACGGAGAGCACCAGATCATTCTTTCGGCATTCAACGGAAAGCTCTCTTACGAACTGGAGATAATTGTCTATGGTAGCTTCCGGCATACCTTCAAAATCCAGATTGAGACCGTCTATGCCCATTGATATACAGGTCCCTACTACCGTATCTATTATCCTTTTTCTTTTATCCGTATCTGAGAGGACGGATGATGCCCTGCCTCCGTCAAATATCCCGTCAAACTCGTTGGAGAAAAGAGCCCAAACCTCCATGCCCGCATTGTGGGCAATTGAAACATACTCCTGAGTGGCGATGCTTCTTATTCCTCCCTCGTCTCCGTCAAAGGAGAACCAGGTGGGTGATATCACATTTACTCCATGGATATTTGCTATGGCCCCTGTGATGGTTGAGGAGGCATATTCAGACATTACCTGATGCCATACCATAACGATATCGTGGTCTCTTGTTATGTGAGAATACTCAGGCACCGGATCCTCCGGTTCCGTAAATGTCCTCATATATCTTTCCGTAATGTCCTTATTCTCTATATATCCTATGTAGCCGTCGTCTGTTGCAACTCTTGTCCAGTCGTCTATGGTCTCCAGAGCCGTAAGCTCGTCTCCCTTTGCTACCTGGGAGAATACCGGGCTCTTGATCCCTCCCTGATATCTTACATAGGATTCCTCTGCCGATACCCTGACGGATTCCGCAGGATCCCAGTTATTCCTTATTACAACCCTTCTGGGATCGGAATATATCTGAACATCACATTTGGAAAGTTCATTTACATAAGCTACATCCAGATAGAATTCTTCTCCTATCTTTCTCAAAACGGGAGCATCCGTGGGCACCTGCTGCTCGCCAGATGTGTAATAGGGCTGATCTGCCTCGTAGATCTGATTTTCCGTGCCTGTCGTATATATGATGTCGGAATTATTCTGGTCAAAGTAAAATCTGGAGTTCATGTATCTTGCTACCAGGTCTTTGTTCATGTATACACGACCCTCTGCTTCCACGGCTATATCTTCGATCACGGTCCCGTTTACGGTTATGGTGTATTCGTTCTCCTTAAGACCCATGACGGACGCATAATCCACCAGATCCTTTGTGGGTTCGTATCTTTCCTTGATAACTGTACTTACCAGTCCGAAGGCTATGATGGCCATGGCCACAAGGCCTATAAGGACAGGGATAACTCTTTTCATTCTCTGTCTCCTTATGATAGGGTAGGTCCGCAAAACAAGCCTGAAATGCGGATAAAACAGTTAGAACATTATACTATAATCAGCTATTCCATGCAAATATAGGGGCTCTTCTGTACTTTTGATCTGCCAGGTAGTATAATCAGTTTACAAAGACGAAGGAAAGGAAGGATACGGAACATGAAAATAGAAAAGCTTAACGAGAACCAGATCCGCTGTGTCCTTTCCAGAGCAGATTTGAATGACAGAAATATATCCATGCAGGAAATAAAAGCCGGTGATGAAAAGATACACAGATTCATCGGAGAGATAATAGAACAGGCTTCCCAGGAGCTGGGCTTCGATGCCAGGGGGATCCCCTTGATAGTAGAAACCAAAAGCTCCGACGGAGAGAAGGTGGAATTCACTCTTACAAAGATGGGAAACAGAGAAGATATCTTCAAATCCATCATAGCTGCTGCCATCAGAGAGTTCAGCCAATCTATAGGCACAGATCCCGAGAAGTATGCATCCCTGGAGGATTGGTTCGGTTCCGATCTTTCATCGGCGGACCAAAGAGCTTATTTCCCTTATCCTCAGACAGTTGCAGACATCTTCTCTTTCGAGAAGCTTTCCGTAATATCGGATCTTGCCAATTCCGTAAATATCGGAAGCTGCGACAGAAGCCACCTTTACAAGGATCAGGTAACAGATCTTTATTATCTGGTCCTGGAGAAGGATGATCCTGATGATGAGGCCTTCAGGAAGCTGTGTATAACTGCCGGAGAATACGGCGTGCCTGTTTATCTGGGGCCGGAGGCCCATTATTTCTTTGACGAGCACATGGAATGTCTTTCCAGAAAAACTGCTTTGGAAGTATTAAAGCAATTCTGATCTATAAAAAGTCATATCAAACAATCAAAAGACCCCTCTTACCTTTCGGTAAAAGGGGTCTTGTTTATTTATGTTTTATTTCTTTTCGTTTATAACTGCCAATGTATCTCTTGCGATCATAAGCTCTTCGTTTGTAGGGATAACAAATACCTTGACCTTGGAATCTTCCGTGGATATAAGGTAGTTCTCACCGTTCTTCTTATTTGCTCTCGAATCCAGCTTAATTCCCAGATAGCCGAGATATTCAACGACCTTCTTTCTTACAACGGGATCATGCTCTCCGATACCTGCGGTAAATACGATATCATCAACAC
>CADBUJ010000014.1 GCA_902797845.1 uncultured Eubacteriales bacterium
ACTCCAAGGAGCTTTTCAAGGCAGCTGTCCACAATGTTCTCATTCTGCCATGATGGCGCTATAAGGATATTTTTGACATCATTCTCCTTATGCTCTCTTGATCTGTAATCCCTTCTCATATCATCTATAAGGGGATAACCTGCCTCCACAAGAGTCTTTGCCTTAAGTCCGTAAACCTTCTCCGTGGCAATTGTCTCTTCCTTTTGATGGATACCGGCGCAGAAAACTGTATCAAAGTTATCCACTGAGCCTTTTCTCATGGTAAGATTGTTGCTTCCCATGCCGTGGGGGATAAAGATATATTCTATATCCTTTCTTACATAGCTCCTCTTAATATGATAATTTTCCAGATCCGGCATGGTCATCACTACCACATCCGCATCCATTTTCATCATAAGGGTAATAAGCTTCGTCTCCCCTATATAATAGGCTCTTATCCTGTTATTCTCTTCAGCTTTCCTGAATATCTGATCATCAGGGTCTGAAGTTATGTAATGTATTGTTATATTAGTGTTGTTTATGATGTAGTCAAAGAATCCTTTGTAATATTTAAAGAATCCGTTGCTTTCCGAATAAAATACCAGATGCTTGTTGACCACAGAGAAGAATCTTTTGTAATCAGCCTTCTCTCTTCTTTTTTCCTCAGGAGTGGCTTTCTTTTTTGACTTTTTGCCTATCTCTGTCATCTCAGCCAGCTTTTTACGGCTGTATTCCAGCTTGTCATAATCCACATACTTTCTGGGCTTCATCACCAGATTCATGATGTAAAGTATGATAATGGCAAAGATATTGGACCATATCCAGTAAAATGCCACACCTACGGGAACAAACCATCCCAGATACAGAGAAAGGGCAACAGAAAAGATCATGGTTCCGTATTTATTGATCTTTCCCTGCTCCGCCTGAAGCACATTACTCCTGTTCTGAACTACGCAAAGAAGCCATGCCGATACTGCTGCAGCTATGGGAGACCATATAAGGGAAAGACCCTCCTCTGCAGGGACCTTGGAAAGATCGACTCCCATAAAGTCCATATTTATACTGCCGTCTTCTATTCCCATCCTTACGGCACCGACTACGCCCAGAAGCAGCACCAGCTGTATGGCAAGAGGTATCAGGGAAACAAGAGGATGATACTTTTCTTTTTTATAAAGCTTGGCTTCCTCTTCTGCGATTATATCCTTCTGGCCGAAATATCTGGCCTTAAGAAGGTTGACATCAGGCTGTATCTTTATCATCTTGATGGACTCTTTATAAGTCCACGCCGTAACAGGTATAAGTATCACCTTTGTTATCAGCGTAAAAAGAATGATGGCAAGCCCGTAATTTCCAAGAAGCCCGTAGCACCACTTCATTATGGCATAAAGCCCTTCATACAAAAATTGCATCTGCGTTTTCTCCGTTTAATATCGATTATTTTATCAGGCACATACTCTTTAAAGTAATGGAAAGACGCCTGTAATCCGCTTTGGATGGATCAAGATCATTCGGCCTTACGGCATCCGGGAATTTAAGTGTAACAGCTATATTGCCGTCCTTGATATCTTCCTCTCCCACTGTAAATATCACAGATCCTTCTCCGGAGGAACAAATAAAATCTCCAAGATACTTTTCTCCGAGGTAGACCTCCATACGCTGAGATTCATTCAAGACTCTTGAATGGTCGATGCGAAGATTCAGGGGACCTCCCTCGTAATCCTTAACATTAATAAGGAATTCAACAGATTCTCCGATGACCCATCTTCCAGGCTCCTCTGCTGCCCCGAGGGAAGCATATGCTTTTCCGTCCTCCTGATTGAATGCATACTCCTCTCCTGTGGTAAGCTCCAGCCGGTTTACGAAGTCCTTATTATGGATAAGGTAAATGGCATTTCTGTCCCTTGCCTCTTCTCCCACTGAAACCGTAACGTAATCAGATGACATAACATCTTCGTCAGTAGGGAAGAATACTTCAGCCAGATGAGAATCCAGAGTGTGATATCTTAAGCTTATATCGTCTTCATCCACCTGGAAAAGGTCCGCTCCTTCGGCTTTCCCGCCTGTCTCATTTACAAATGTGGCATAAAGATTCTTAAATGTAACAGGAGAATGATCAATCTTAAGATCGCCTGTATCCCCGGGTCTTTTTATTAATATGGCGGGATTCTGATAAAAGTCCACGCCGCCGTGATCAGCTGTTATTATTATGGTGCTGGAATCAAGCAGTCCCTGCGCCTCCAGCATCTCCATATATTTGAAGATGATGTTGAAGGAGCCCTTTATCTGCAGCTGCCTGTTGGAATGGGCTTCTCCCACAAAATTGCTGTCTGCATCCATGGTGTAAGGCCCGTGGGCTCCAAGGAGATGGTAAAAGACAAAGGTCCCTTCCGATCCTGTTTTCCTTATGCCCTGTTCGTTCAATTCCTTAAAAAACAAAGGATCATCCAGAGTAAAAACAGGAGTATCTATATCCTTGGCAGATATGAGCATTGAAAGATCATCCCCGTAGAACCAGAAAAGCTCCTTCATATCCTGTGGTACTGCATAAACAAGAGAAAGCCTGTAAAGCCTTTTTGCAAATGCAAAATTATCAGGGATCTCATATTCTATATCCGTAACCGCATTACTGAATAAAGAGCCGTCGGCTCCGTCCATATATTTGATCTCCGTATAGACCCTTACATCATATCCCCTGTCCTTAAGATCTTTAAAAAATGTACTGTTCTCATATGAATTTTCGTAATAGCTGTGGAGACTTTCCGATCTGTCGTAGACAGTGCCCGTAAGCATGGCAGGGATACCCAGTATGGTGGGTGCACCTCCGGATACTGCATTGTCAAAATATGTAAATCCTTCAAGACCCTTCTTTGCATCAGGGTCGGTTTCCAGAAATTCGTCCATCCATTGTCCGTCAAGAGTATCCACAACAAATACTATGGTATTGTTTTGGGAAGACAATTCAAATTCCTGATTTCTTGTAAGAGCAAAGGACCTCTCAGCAGATCTGCTTGTGGTAAGCATCATGGTTATAAGTGTTATCAGCTGTACAGCTATCAGGAAAGCTGATGCTATATTTATCACCTTTATGGTCTGCTTTGTTTTTTTATCAACAAATATAAGAGGTGCAAGAAGACATAAAAGCCATACTGCAGAGCTTATTATAATGGGAAAGGTAAAAGATTCCCAGTTTACTTCCGCCCCGTTCATCTCGGGAAGGCTCCAGTTCAGGAAATTACTTTGAATATATATTGCAAGCCCTCCGCCGAACACGAATGCCGCAAAAAATTCCTCTATCCTTAAAAAGAGAAAGGCCAGAAGGAAAAGCACCGCCAGCATGATGGCACTTACCACGAGCATTATCGGTATGATCCTGCTGTAAGAAACAGAAAACTCGTCTATATTCCCAAAGAAAAGGGAACTCGGTATAAAGATACCGAAGGTAAATACCAGAAACAATATAGGCAATATAGATATTTTAATAGTCTTTATACTGGTGTCTTCCAAAGTATAACCTCCTTGGACAAGATCATTCCACGCTTTCCACCGTAATGCTGTTTACGAAGATAGCAAGGGTCCTGAAATCTGTAGAACCCTCTGTAATATTGGCTGGTATTGCAGCATCGGGAAGATCCATGTTAAGAGTAAGGATATCTTCCTTTACGAGTTCATGGGGAACAGTAAATACCAATTCTCCTTCTCCTGCGGCAACGAGCTCCGCTACAGGTGAAGAGTCCGCAAAAACATTTACCCTTTCCTCGGGAAGGCATGTTCTGGAATACTTGATCACAACTTTAAGATCATTATATTCCTGTCCTGTAAGGTCGAATTTGAAAACAGCCTTATAGCCGTTGCTCCATCTTCCACCGGGATTTGCCATTGCTCCGCCGGATACCCAATAAGTATTGCCCGGAACATCTGAAGAATAGATTATCTCCTTGCCCAGTTCATATGAAAAGTCCTGATCCGTGCCTATGTACTCTGTGTCTGTTATGATGATCTTTTCAAGATCATCAGCCGTTCCCGTAACAAGATATTCCGTTATACCGGGAAGATAATCTCTTTTCCATGTGTTATCCCAGGAATAGAAAAGATACGGTCTCGGAGCATCTGTTACAAATCTCTGCAGCCATGCATCATCCACCTTCTCGCCTGCCACAAGCCCCTTCATTATGTCGTTTATATTTAAATAACTTAAGGGAATATAACGTGTCTTAAGATCTCCCTGCTCTTTCTTGTTCTTAATAAATAAAGAGGGATTCTGACTGTAGCCCACGCTTCCGTGATCGGCCAAAACGATGATAGATGAAGTATCATAGATGCCGGCTTTCTTAAGCTTTTCAAAGAACATCTCCAGCTCTTTGAACGTTCCTTCCGTTTCGTCATAATATGTATAGCTCTTACCTTCTTCTGACTTAAGATCCTTGTCGAAGGTATAAGGAGGATGTGTCCCGTCTATATGTATAAAGCTGAACCTGTTTTCGTCTGTAAGCAGCGAAACCTCTTCGTTCTGAAGCTTTTGATGAAAATCCATCATATCCCCTGTCTGGCCTCTTTCTCCATAAGGGGACACCTTAAATTTGTCAAATTCTCCTGTTTCCAGTAAAAAATGCTTCTTAAGCTGATGGGGTGCATAATTAAATGCAACCAGCTTATATATCTTTCGGCCGAAGAGATAAGGATCGGATATCTTATAAGTCCCTTCATAAACATTCCTGTAATCGACTGCCTCGGGATTTAAAAAGGTTTCCTGGGTATATGCCATTATGCTGTAATTCTTGTCCTTCAGCTCTTTGTAAAAACTATTGTCCTCGTAAGCCTGCTTTACGAAATCATTATACCGCATGTCGTTATAATAGACCTTGCCCGTAAGCATGCAGGGAATAGCTCCCTTCGTGGTGGGATAGAGTCCTACAGTGTCAGGGTAATAGGTAAAGCCATCCATTATCCTGCTGTACTCCTGGCCATTGGGACCTGACAGAGCTTCCTTTGCAAAGGATGAATCAAATGTATCGCAAAGGACAACAATAAGATTATCGTCTTCTGAAAATTCAAAAAGGCCTTCGTCCGTAGAAATCCACTTCTTTTGGCCCCCTTCTTCTCCGCTCTTTTCCATGGTACCTGAGATCGCAAGGGTACCTATGGTAATAAGCTGTATGAGAACGATAAAAATGCAGATGTATTTGCCGTATTTAAATGTCTTGTCCTTGAGCAGCCTCCATGCAGCTATCCATAAAGCCACAGCCAGGATTATAAATATGATGCTTATGATGCCGTAGGACTTGTATGCGCCGAAATCCACGGTTTTGCCGTCCAGCACCCCGTAATTTCTGGGCACATAATTTCCCTGAATGTAAAGATATACAAGCAGGGAAAGTAAGAATGCATAGATCGGAAGGCCTATCTTTGTTTTATTGAATATAAATCCCAATAAAGCGCAAATGGCAAAGGCTGCTATAAAGCATATAAGGATTATGGGAAGCAGTTCCTTTACCTCAAACCAATATTCGCTCCTGTTGGAATAATATGCCTCCAGAGGGGCAAAAAGAAATATCATAAAGGTGCCGGCAAATGCCAGCAGGATCCAGCTTAAAATATTTGAACGTTTTTTATTCTCTTCCAAGGCAATCTCCTTATTTTGTGGGATTCTTTATTTGATGATCTCTATATCGGGATTGGCGAATTCCGGTATCTCCGTAACTCTTGTATCCCTGATATCAATGCGCACAAGTTCGGGGAGATCCTTTAATGGAGTAATGTCTGATACTTTGCTCCCTGCAAGTGATAAAGTCTTAAGCCCTTTGAGCGATGCCAGAGGCGAGATATCCCTAATGCCGCATCTTTCCAGGCTGAGGTCCTCCAGGGTACTTATCTCTGCCAGGGGCGAGATATCCGAAAGATTCTGACATTCTATGGCGAGAGTCGTCAGTTTAAGTCCCTTTAATTCCTCTATGCTCTTTACTGCAGAGGAATAAATGGACAGGTATGACAGACTTGTAAAACCTGAAAGGTCAGACAGCTCTTCTACCTCGGTTCCTGTATCCAGAAGCATTATGCTCTCTATGGCAGCTATCTCTTCATCGTATATAAAGCCTTCCGGCTTCTGCAGGTATTCTCTGACATTCTGTTCCACGCCTCTGTCTATAAACTGGAATATATTTCCCGTATCGCTGAATGATTCCTCTTCCTCTGTTGAGGACTCCACTGAATCTGAAGCTGTTTCAGACTGAGCAGATTCTTTTTGCTCTTCATTTTTACATCCTGATACGAAAAGCGACGCTGCGACAGTTAATGCCATGATTAGGGGTAAAACTTTTTTCATTGTTATCTCCTGTATTAAATGCTTATTGTAAACTTATATGTATATATTTTGTTATGCTGAAACCGTCATATTATAATATCACTTTGTCCCTTTTTTTACAATGTAAAAAGCACCTGCGGCAGTACCTTAAGATGCTGTTTTCCCTGATGTAAAAACAGCATTTTCACCGGATATCAGGATGATGTTTTTTCTCTTAAGTTTCCTTATGCTGCACTGATGCTTTTTTGTGATTGATGTTATAATATACTTTATATAGAAATTCAAATTACGGAGGTCAGTGGAAATATGAGGACCACCTACGAAAAGCTTGACAGAAATGATCCCTGCTGGTGCGGGAGCGGCAAAAAATATAAAAAATGCCACGAAGCCTTTGATGACAGGATGAGGCTTTTGGAATCCCGCGGAGAGATCGTTCCTCCAAGATATCTGATCAAGACTCCTTCCCAGATACAGGGAATAAAGGAGAGTGCAAAGATAAATATAGCTGTACTTGATGAAATATCCCGTACCATAAAGATCGGAATGACCACCCAGGAGATAGACGACATCGTTTACAGCCTTACCAAAAAAATGGGTGGGATCCCCGCAACACTTGATTATCAGGGATATCCCAAAAGTGTATGTACCTCTTTAAATAATGAAGTATGCCACGGTATACCTGACAGCGGAAGGATCCTTAAGGACGGAGACATCATAAATGTAGACTGTTCCACGATACTTAACGGATACTTTTCAGATTCTTCAAGAATGTTCATGCTGGGAGATGTGTCTTTGGAAAACAGGAAACTGGTGGAAGTTACAAAAGAATGCATGGAGATAGGGATCAAACATGTTATACCCTGGACACATCTGGGCGACATGGGCGATGCAGTCCATCAGCACGCTTTAAAAAACGGATATACAGTAGTCAGACAGATAGGCGGGCACGGCTGCGGCCTTGAATTTCACGAGGATCCCTTTGTCAGCTATGTATCAAAGCCCGGTCAGGAGATGATGATGGTCCCCGGCATGGTATTTACCATAGAACCCATGGTAAATATGGGCACCGATGAGATATATCAGGATCAGGAAAACGGCTGGACCATTTACACAAAGGACGGAAAGCCTTCCGCACAATGGGAGGTACAGGTCCTCGTAACGGAGACCGGCTGCGAGATACTTACTTATTGATCAAATATAAACAAGTTTAGAGCAAGATATGGCACAATTGGATTTTTCCAGTGAGAGGGTGACATCTAATATTATAAAGGCCGCCACCCCTCTCCTCTTTGCTCAGGTTCTTAACCTCCTTTACAACATAGTGGACAGGATCTATATAGCAAGGATACCGGAAGTGGGCACCACTGCTCTTGGAGCAGTGGGACTGGCATTTCCTGTTATAGTGATAATATCAGCCTTTACGAATATGTACGGCACCGGAGGGGCTCCCTTATTCTCCATAGAAAGGGGCAAAGGCAATAAAGAGGAAGCGGGAAAGATAATGGATCTTTCCTTCTTTTTGCTTGTTTCCACATCGATCATCTTAATGACGGCAGGCCTTTTGCTCGCGGGACCTCTGCTCTCTCTTTTCGGTGCATCTGACAGCTCCATGTCCTTCTCCATGGATTACCTTCGCATCTATCTTTTAGGGACAACCTTTTCCATGATCTCCACCGGAATGAATCCCTTTATAAATGCCCAGGGATTCCCCGTAGTCGGCATGACTACGGTCATTATAGGCGCTGTATCAAATATCATCCTTGATCCCGTATTCATTTTTATGTTTGGTATGGGAGTAAAGGGCGCCGCTCTTGCAACCATAATATCCCAGGCTCTTTCATGCATTTTCGTTCTATTGTTCTTATTCGGAAAAAGGCCTGAATACAGGCTGCATATAATAAAAAGAGGTGATATGAACAGCCTCTTTAAACGAGCCGGTAAGATAGTTTATCTGGGTGCCTCATCCTTCGTTATGGACATCAATACAAGCCTTGTACAGCTGGTATCCAACAAGGTCCTTTTAGCATACGGGGGAGATATATATCTTTCCGTCATGTCCATAATCACATCAGTACGCCAGGTGATGGAAGTACCGGTATCAGCTTTCGGCAACGGCACATCACCCATAATAAGCTACAATTACGGAGCAAGGTCTCCCGGGAATATTAAAAAGGCCGCCTTTACGATGACTGTTCTTTTTGCCGTATATACAGCACTGGCATGGCTTTTTATCTTTATTTATCCGGAATTCTTTATATCAATATTTACCGGAGACAAGGCTCTTACCGGATACGCAGTTCCTGCGCTGCATATCTACTTCTTTGCCTTTGTCTTTATGACATTCCAGTTTACGGGACAGACCATGTTCAAATCCCTGGGTAAATCAGGTCATGCCATTTTCTTTTCACTCTTAAGAAAGGTCATCCTTGTTATCCCTCTTACGATACTTCTTCCACGCATTAAGGATCTGGGCGTCACAGGTGTCTTTCTGGCAGAACCCATATCAAATGTGATCGGAGGCTCTGCATGCTTTATAACCATGCTTATTACGGTGGTACCGGAAATAAAGGCTATGTCAGGGCAAAAGGATCAAAAAAATACATAAAAGATCCGGGGTCCGAAGACCCCGGTTTTTTTACAGCTTATTCAGCAATCTCTCCCATCTTTCATCCACATATCTCTGGGCTTCTTCCAGTATCCATTCGTTTCCCGGCTTGAAGCAGTGGGAAAACCTGCCCTGAAGCCGCATAAATTCCTCTACCGGAAGCTTCTTTTTAGGTTCGTAATTCAGATAATATGTTCCGTCTATTACTTCATACAGAGGCCATATGCAGCTGTCAACAGCCGTTCTGCATATATCCGGAAGAAGGTCTGTTTCATAACGCCATCCTCTGGGGCATGGTGCAAGTACATTTACAAATGCAGCTCCCTCCTTATGGATCGCCTTTTTTGCTTTATTGTGAAAATCAGAGAAATTACCCATAAATGTGGTCTGTGCAACATAAGGGATATGATGTGACACCATTATCTCCGTAAGATCCTTTTTGTTTTCTTTCTTTCCGTCAGATACACTTCCTGAAGGCGTCGTAGTTGCATCAGCAAATCTGGGAGTTGATGAGGATCTCTGGATCCCCGTATTCATATAGGCTTCGTTATCATAACAGAAATAGGTCATGTTATGGCCTCTCTCCATGGCGCCGGACAAGGACTGGAATCCTATATCATAAGTGCCGCCGTCTCCGCCTATGGTTATAAACTTGTAATCTCCGCTTACTTTGCCTTTCCTTTTAAGCGCATTATAAGCGGCTTCCACACCTCCGCAAACAGCGGAAGCATTTTCAAAGGCAGAATGAATGTAACTGTCTTCCCATGATGTATAAGGATAGATAAAGGAGGAGACCTCAAGACACCCTGTTGCATTACTTATAACGGCCTTCTCTTCAGGCTCAAGTGCCCTCATTATGGCTCTGCAGGCCATTCCTGCACCGCAGCCCGCGCAAAGTCTGTGCCCTGACGTAAATCTTTCTTTTTTGGACATTTCATCTTTAAAATTATAAGCCATCAAAGCACCTCCTTTCTGCTGCTCCTCTGTCCCATGTGAAGATATGTTTCTCCGGCATCTCCTGTGTCGCAGATCTTGAGAAGATGTCTGTAAACTCTTTCCACGTCGGCTGCTGCCACATCCCTGCCTGCAAGTCCGTATACTACATTTATCATCAAAGGACGTGTCGGCATGTCGTAGCAGGCTGATCTTACCTCACAGAACAAGGGTCCTCCCTGAGAGGAGAATCCCTCGCTTTTATCCATAACAGCTACAGCCTTTATGTTTTTAAGGCTTTCTGCCAGCTCCTGTGCGGGAAACGGTCTGAATACACGGAGCTTTATCAGTCCTGCCTTTATACCCTCGTCCCTTAATCTGTCAACAGCCACCTTCGCCGTTCCGGCGGTGGACCCTATAAGGATAAGGGCCACATCTGCGTCCTCCATCCTGTATTCTTCAAAAAGCCCGTACTCCCTGCCGAATTTCTTTTTAAAATCGTCTGCCACTTCAAGTATCTGCTTTTTTGCGTTCTTCATGGCTTCCGCCAGCATGACCTTATGTTCCATGCAAAATGGCTGTGTATCGTAAGGTCCAACGGCAAGAGGTGCATCCCTTCCTATAAGAGCATGCTCCGGGCAGTATTCGCCGACGAACTCCTTTACTGCATCATCATCCTCCAGAATGATGTTTTCAACTGCATGGGAGGTTATAAATCCGTCCTGACATATCATTATGGGGAGCCTTACATCCTTATGCTCCGATATCCTCATGGCCTGGAGGTAATTATCATATGCTTCCTGATTGTTTTCGGAATAAATCTGTATCCATCCCGTATCTCTGGCTCCCATGGAATCAGAATGATCATTGTTTATATTAATAGGTCCGGAAAGAGTCCTGTTTACGACTGCAAGAGTTACAGGCAGACGGGCGGACGCCACCACATAAAGCACCTCATACATAAATGCCAATCCGCAGGAGGATGTGGCCGTTATGGCCCTGGCTCCGGCCGCGGATGCTCCCATACATGTGGACATGGATGAATGCTCCGATTCTACCGTTACATACTCTGTTCCTACCTCCCCGTTTGCCACATAATTGGCGAAATACTGGGGTATCTCCGTAGAAGGCGTTATGGGAAAAGCCGCAAAAACATCAGGATCTATCTGTTTCATGGCATAAGCCACTGCCTCGTTTCCCGAAAGTCTTTCTCTTCTGCTCATATCAGTGCGCCTCCTTTTCCATTTCTATGGCCTTAAAGGGGCAGACCTTTGCACATATGCCGCATCCTTTACAGTGATCGTAATCAAATTCCTCTCTTTTCCCTGAAACGACCGGTATGGAGGAATCCGGACAGTATGGTCCGCAAAGCAGGCACTGTCTGCATTTATCTTCTATCCAAACAGGTCTTTCCGTGCGCCACTCCCCCGTAAGGGTCAGTCTGGCTGTTCCGCCTTCATATATCTCTCCTCCGGGCGTCATCTCCTGCCAGGTGGACTGTTCTGTGATTTCCGAAGCCTTTATCATCTGTCCTCTCCTTTTACTTCTTCAAGAGATCTTTTCAAGCACTCCATGTTTCTTTCTATGACCTGAGGTTTCGTGGCGAACTTATGCTTAAAAGAATCATGCATATCCTCCACAAACCTGCCTTCCTCCAGAACACCTGTCACCTTTACTGCTGCTGCCAGCATAGGTGTATTGGGATAATATCCTCCCAGGTATTCCTCGGAAAGTTTCCTTGCATCGATGGTGTATATCCTGCCTTTATAATCCGGTATCGCTTTCCTCAGATCCTCAGGGCTTTTCTCGGAATTTATTATAATTCCGCCTTCGGGATCCAGTCCCTTTGCAACATCAACTGTATGTATAAGAGATTCATCAACCACGACCACATAATCCGGGTCATATATAAAAGAGTGTTCTCTTAAGGGAATATCGCTTATCCTGTTATATGCCGTAATGGGCGCGCCCATACGTTCAGGTCCGTATTCCGGGAATCCCTGCACATATTTGCCTGATGCGAAAGCCGCATCTGCCAGCAAAAGACATGCTGTCTTTGCTCCCTGGCCGCCTCTGCCATGCCATCTTATCTCTACTGTTTTTTTGTCCATAAGTCCCTCCATTAAGAGTGGTCTAAAACAAGGACCCGTGCTCACGCTTTATCAAAATAAAGCTTCCGCCCCAAAACGGGACGAAAGCTTTTAAAGCCTCGCTATACCACCCATGTTCTGCATACCATCATATACGCTTCCTGTAACGGGGAATACCGTCGATATCTACTGGGCTTTACGCCTTTCGGACCGCAGCTCCGGAGTGATGTTCAATCCCCTAATGCATGCTCATTCTCACCTTCTGAGCTCTCTGTAATGCCTGCAGAAAATCTACTGTCTCCATCTACGCCTTTAGTGGAAATATTGAATTGTAGTGTGATTATATTAAATAGGTATTAAAAAGTCAATGATGCCTTTATATCTCCTGCTTTATTATGCCCTTCCCGTTATTATCCAGGGAGCAGGCTCCTGAACCATATTGTTCTTCTGATTAAGCTTGCTTACATTTATCTGCAGGACCTCCACATCCTTGATCCCGAAGCCTTCCAGAATGTCGGGAAGCGATGCTGCACATTTAAAATCAAGGGTATATATGACGAATTCCATTTCAGGATTTAAGTCCAGCAGGCATTTTATCTCCTGCTCCATGCTGGCTGATGCCACCATCATCGTAAGTGACGGAACAGGATGTCCTTTCATGGTCTTTTCATCCACATGATCTATTATCTCCACATTGCGAAGTCCGAATTTATTGGCATTTTCTTCCACCGTATGTCTGTCAGCCTCACTGTATTCAACGGCTATGACTGTACCCTCCGGACTGAGCATGGCTGATTCCACTACGATGGAAGCGCCTCCTATTACACATACGGTATCAGACTGGGACAGATGCATCTTGCTCAATATGACTGCTCTTATCTCCGATCCCACATAATGCACGGATCCTCTGGAGAACATTGCATTGTCCATCCCTATCTTAAAGGTGCTCCTGGCATCCGGATTTATGATAAGCATTGCTGCGGAAGCATTTATGCCTCGGTCGATCATTTCCTTGACAGGCTTGTGGAGTATCCGACCTGAGGGGTCGGAGCCTTCATTATACCAGCATTCGCATTCTCCAAGGCCTGCATCCCACATTTTATAAAAGATGTCGGGATGGCCTGCCTCTGTAAATACAAGGACCGTCTTATGGGATTCCACAGTGGGAATAAGGTTCTTGTTCTTTCTTGTTATGTCAATGATCTTTACCTTCTGGATATCAATATTCACATTGTCAGAATAGTATTTAAGCCAGTCCAGAATATTGTTGTTGTTAAATAACTGTTCCATCCTTTGCCTCCCCTGTAGTGTCAGTTTCATCTGTCACGGTGTCTGCCTCTGTTTCATCTTTTTTATCCTCAAGCCACGGCTGATACACATCTGCAGCCCCTGGCTGGTCTATGGGCGTGGACATTATCTGATCAAAAAGATCATATATCCATTGCTGTGTAAGGGGCTCGTAGCCTTTACTATACAGCTCGTTCTGCCGGCAGAGATCATCCGTATAATCCTTAAGCATATATACGGCATAAGTCAGGCTTCTGTTTATCATATGCGTATACATGGGCTCCATGGTAAAATCCGGAACGCTTATGGTTACCTGATCACCCTTCGTCTTCTTTTCTATGGTCATCTTCGCCATTCCCCCAAGAAGCCTAGGCCTTTCATCCTGAGCTGATATCATATTGCCCATGGAATAATAGCAGACCATTTCATGACCTGTTTTACTGGTAAGCTTGGCATAGGGCTCCAGCACATGGGGATGAGAGGCTATACAGATATCCACATCATTATCAAGTAGTATCTGTACCCATCTGTATGTTTCATCAGACGGCGTATATGTGTATTCCACACCCTGATGAAGGAAGAATACCACCACATCCGCTGCTGCTCTTGCTTTTTTTATCATTTCAACAACTCTGGCCTCATCATCAAGAGTATCAACAAGATAAGGCTGATCCTCGGGAAGGGCAAAGCCGTTCAGACTGTATGTAAAATTAAGAAAGGCAAATGTGATGCCGTTTTTTTCAAGGGTCTTTACGGTATCCGCATCCTCCTGACTTTTGTGGATACCTGTATATATTATTTCGGGATGCTCAGTGTCCCAGAATTCTATAGTGTCCGTTATTCCCTGCACCCACTTGTCGTAAGTATGATTTGATGCGTGGGAAATGACGTCAAAGCCCGCATCTGCCAGGGCCGTTCCGATCTCTGTAGGTCCTCCGAAGGTGGGATATCCGTCCCATTTGCTGGAATCATTTATAAAAATGGTCTCCTGATTGGCGTAAGCAATATCAGCTGCCTGAACCTCGTCTTTTATATGTGCATACAGATGATCATAATTCCTTGTGCCGTCGGAGTTCATTCCCGAAAGATACAGTCCCTCATGTATAAGATTATCTCCCACTGCTACGAAGGTCACATAATCGTATGATTCAGATTCCGTTTCAAAATCTCTGGACTGCTTTTCAGATTCAAGGGATTCCACCACCTTGGATTCCTTCGCTTCTATAACATCCGTTATGGTGGGCACTCCCTTATCTCCCGTAGCCACATCGCTGAATGCTATGAATGCGCTTACTCCCATGCATATTATGATCCCAAGAAGCATGTAAAGATGGGGTTTTTTATAAAATGGCCTGTTCTTTTTAGGCGATCTTTTATTACTGCTCATTTTTCTCTCCTGAAAATATGATCCGCTTTTTTATTTGTATGGTCTCTCCACAGTTACAGCTCCGGGCTGATCAATATCTGTATTCATTATCTCATTAAAAAGCTCCTTTATCCAGTGGACAGTTAAAGGTTCATCACCCTCATAAAGGCTGTGAGATCTAAGCATATCATCTGTCAGATCATCAAGCTTGTATACGGTATAGACTCCCGATGCGTCATCAACCATGGTATAAAGAGGCTCCATTACGGGGGATGTTACTTCAATATCCCCGCTTGTGCGATCCTTTTCCACATTGAATTTCAAAAGTCCACCGAGAAGTCTGGGCCTTTCATCCTGCGTTGATATCATATTGCCCATGGAATAAGCCGTAAACATTGTATGTCCGTCTTCTCCCGTAATATAACCGTATGGTTCAAGCACGTGAGGATGTGATGCGATACATATGTCAACATGACATTCCAGCAGAAGCTGTACCCACTTATATGTGCTGTCATCAGGCTCGTATACATATTCTGTACCGCAGTGCAGAAAGACCACCACGCAGTCGGATATCCCCTTGGCTTTTTCAACATCCGCTCTTATCTTTTCTTCCGAAAGAAGGTCCACCAGATATCCTTTGCCCGAAGGCAGCTCCAGTCCGTTCAGTCCGTAAGTATAATTCAGAAAAGAAAACATGATACCGTTTTTCTCCAGGGTCTTTACTGTCCCCGCATCTTCCGCACTGTCATGTATGCCTGTAAAAAGCATTTCCGGATGGTTTTCCCTCCAGAATGTGATGGAATCCAGAACACCTGTCTCTCCTTTATCGAAGGCATGGTTGGTGGCGTGAGAAACTATGTCGAATCCCGCATCATTAAGTGCGTCACCCACCTGCATGGGCGTTCCGAAGCTAGGATACCCGGAATAGCTGTTCTCATCAGCCACAAATATGGTCTCCTGATTGCAATATGCTATATCTGCACCAGCCACATCATCCTTTATGTGCTCGTAAAGATGATCATAATTCCTTGTGCCACCTTCCCTGAGACCGGAATCGATCAGCCTCTGATGTATAAGATCATCACCGGTACAAAGGAATCTTACCGTATCCTTGCCGGCATCATCAGGGATCTCTGTTTGAGAAGACTCTCCCTCTGTATCGCTTTCTATAACAGATGATGTTTCTGTATCATCCTCTGAAGGGCCTTCTTTCTGATCTCTCATAAAGAATGCTGCCAGCACAGCCATAAGGACCACAAAAAAGACAAATATCTTTATAAATGTCTTTTCCTTATTTCCGTTTTTATTTTTTGGATTTTTATCTCTGCTCCCGGCCATACTTATCCCTTTACTCTTATTTCGGTCAAGCTTCTTTTGTTCTGTCTAAGCTGTAAACGTGTCCTCTTTTGTAATTTTCATGCCCAGACTGCTGGCCCATTTTTCTGTATAAAAGCTGTAATATGAACGCCCCTTCCTGTTCCTCATACGCTCGAAAAACCTTATATTGGCCCAGATAACGGATGGTATACCAATGATTATAAGATATAAGGGTCCGAGTATGAGAGACTGGACAAAGTGGCCGTACTCGTGGACAAGGAGCATCTCTCTTTTTCTTATCTCAGTCTGTGATGATGCATCACGGGGCCCTGTAAATATAAAGAGCCCCAGAGAAAGCCCCGTGTCCCCTTCCCAGTAAGTAACGACGGAACCTCTGAATATATGATGGGGATATTTAATATGCTTAAGAAAAACCGCAAGTCCCAAAAGTGTCTGCAAGATTCCCCATGTACATTGTAGGATTACACATAAGATCTTTTTTAATATCATTCCTTATTTATTGCATGAGCCTTAGCTCGCCCGGCAGGCAGTCGATCCTGAATTCGGAAAGATCACCTGCATATTCTCCGTCTGCGTGTACAACAGCCGGTCTTTCCAGAGATACCTCCATTGAAGCGAACTCCTTAAGATAAAAGCCTTTTATATCTGCATGCTTTGCTTTAAGAAGACTCGGGAAATTTATAAATGCCTTAAGCCTTTTTATCCCTGTAACGGCACAAAGAGAGAGCATTCCGTCATCATATTTCGCGTCCGGGGCCATGGGTACTCCGCCTCCTTCAGCTTTAACATTCATGGATGCGGTAAATATCATCTGCGAAAGCTCCAGCTGCTCTTTTCCCTTTAATGTATATAATGTCAGATCCCCCTTTATATAATCCATGGAAAAGAGATTTTTGATCGTAAGGATAGTATATACCCATTGGCCGACTCCGAGCCTGTTAAGAGGCTTTTTGATCCTTGTGGTAAGCGCCTCCTTGCACACAAGGGCATCAAGTCCCACACCTGAGCTTATGCCGAAGATCCTTTCTCCTCCCTCATATGAAAGTCTTCCCAGATCCACTTTCCTTTTCTTGTCATCATCAAGAATATCCTTAAGTGCATCAAGCGGATCTTTGGGTATGCCTAACCCGTTTGCAAAATCATTTCCTGACCCCGAGGGGATAACTCCAAGGGATATACGGCTGAAATCCTTTATTCCGTTTAATACATTGTTGATGGTGCCGTCTCCTCCCACCACAACTATCCTTATATCCGGGTCGTCCAGAGATGAGATGCCCTCAGCCAGTTTTACGGTATGCTCTTCCCCCATGGTCTTATAAGCTTTATAGGGAATCCCGTATTCAAAGAGAGCCTGTTTTACCGTCTTCCAAATCTTAAGAGTCTTCCCGCTGCCGCCGGTGATATTTACTATAAAATAAAACAAAACATTGACCTCCTGAATATCTATGATTATATCACAGGGCTTCATCTTCTCATATAATCGTAAAATAATAAGGTGATGTTTCCATCACCTTAATATCCTTATCCTTTATACAAAAAGATCATGTCCAGTGCTCGATAAAGCCCTCTCCTATAACTTCGTTGATGGAGCCTACCACAAAAAAGGCATCCATGTCATAGTCCTTTACTATATCCTTAAGAAGAGGCACATCCCTTATGGAGCATACGCATATAATGGCTTCCTTTTCCTCGTTTGTATACATTCCGGTTACCTTTATCCCTGTAACGCCTCTGTCCAGGTCCTTCATTATAACATCGGTTATCTCCTGCCACCTGGGTGTTATGATCATTGCTATCTTTGCTTTTTTACGGCTGTCCACCACATAATCTATGACCGTTCCCATTACGAATACAGCGATGATGGCATATAATGTCTGCTCTACACCGAATACAAAAGCACCTATAAGGACAACGATGCCGTCAAGTATCTGCACCAGAGTCCCCACACTTACGTGCCTTATATAATGAGATAATGTATTTCCGAGCATATCCGTGCCGCCTGATGTAGCCTTAGCTGTGAGAAGTAAACCTACTCCCAGTCCGAAGCCTATGCCGCCATACACGGATGCCAGGATAAAATTGTCGGTAAATAAAGCGCCATCCGGAAGGACTCCCAGAAGAAGGGACATTATTATAAAGGAAAGTGATGTCCTCATTATGCTTTTGAAGCCTTCCGTCTTCCAGGCAAAAAGGAAGATGGGAACATTGAATATCACATTGCCCAGCCACAGAGGGATCACAAAGCTTCCTGATTTCATAGACAGGTATCTGGCAACTATGGCCAGACCCGATACGCCTCCCGTTACGAGACCCACAGGATCAAGTATATATTTTACAGTAACCGCCAATATGGCGCTTCCAAGGATTATAAGAAGAAGCTCCTTTACACGGAGGGCTCCTAAGATCTTTTTATCCATACTATACCCCGCATCATCACTTAAAATATCCGACCTATTTTAACATCTGTCTTTGATATCAGCAATTTAGTGTATTAGCAGAAAAAAGGCCGGAAGACTGTGATCAGTCTCCGACCTTAGATAGGTATCCCTACAAAACCTTTATCCGTGTATATTATTTTTTCCGTAAAACCTGCCTTTTTTGCCAGTTCCTCCGCCTCCTTAAAGCCGTGGTCTAGCTGCTCCTTCCTGTGACAGTCGCTTCCTATCATGATGCTTCCGCCGTTATCCTTTATGATCTTAAGGATATTAATGGTGGGATAGGGAACGCTTTTATATCCTGAAGCCATGGCTCCCGTATTGATCTCAAATATCCTGCAGCTCTTTATTATCCGCTTTACTGCCTTTTCAGCAGCACTTAAATACCTGTCGCTCTCCCCGATCCCGTATATCTCTGAATATTTTGATATGAGATCGAAATGACCTATTATGTCGCATTTTGTGATCTCCGCGACTCTTGATTCAAGGTTGAAATAGCATTCCGCCATTTCATCAAAATCCCCGTCAAAATATCTGTTGATGATATCCAGAGTCATATCCTTTGTATAATCGATGCCCAGAAGCTCATCTCCCGATTTTACAAAATGAACGGAACCTATTATATAGTCGTACCCTTCTGCGGGTATCTCCGTAAAGCAATCCTGCTCTATGCCGCAATAGACTGATATGCTGTCCCTGTATTTCTCCCTGAGATCACTTATCAGATCCTTGTAGTTTTTAGGGTCCTTGGGGATAGTATAGCCTTCATCCAATGCTATATAGCTGTGGGAAGAAAAGCCCAAAGCACTGAAGCTTTTTTCAATGGCTGTTATTATCATATCCTCAGGTGTATCCAACCCGTCGCAGCAGGTGCTGTGGGTATGAAAATTACATATCATCTCCGGCCATCTTCTCCTGTTTTACTTTTTTATCGATCACATGCCTTTTTGCAAGCTCTCTTTTTATCTCATCCGGGCTTATGCCCATTTCCACCATCATTACCATAACGTGATAATAAAGGTCTGCTATCTCATATATGCTTTCCTTTTTATCCATATCCTTGCCTGCTATTATCACCTCTGTAGCTTCCTCTCCCACCTTTTTCAGGATCTTGTCCATTCCCTTTTCGAAAAGATAAGATGTATAAGACCCTTCGGGGAGCTCTTCTTTTCTTTTTTTCAGGAGATCATACAGCTCATCTCCTGAAAATTCCTTCTCTGAAGCATCATCAGATATAAAAACAGGATTTGTAAAGCAGCTGTCCGTTCCCGTATGGCAGGCAGGGCCGTCTTTTCGTACCCTGACCACAAGTGCATCCAGATCGCAATCAGCCGTTACGGAAACTATGTGCTGGTAATTGCCGCTGGTCTCTCCCTTAAGCCAAAGAGTCTGCCTTGATCTTGAATAAAAACATGTAAGACCTTTTTCCAGCGATATCTTAAGGCTCTCTTTATTCATGTATGCTAAGGTAAGGACCTTGCCTGTTATGTCATCCACGATTATGGCGCTGATAAGTCCTTTTTCATCAAATTTAAGCTTATCTGTATCAACCATATTTACAACCTCACATTTATATCGTTATCCCTGAGAAGCTTTTTAAGCTCCGGTATTTTTACTTCACCGAAATGGAAAATGGACGCCGCAAGTCCTGCCGATATATCAGGCAATGTCTTAAAAAGCTCCAGGAAAGAATCCGCGCCGCCTGCGCCGCCGCTGGCAATAACAGGAACATTTACAACAGAAAGTACTTCCGACAGAAGATCAAGGTCGAATCCTTCCTTTACTCCGTCTGTATCAATGGAGTTGACCACTACTTCTCCTGCCCCGTTATCAACGCATCTCTTGATCCATGAAATGCCTTCCATTCCCGTGTCGTCTCTGCCTCCTCTGGCAAAAACGTGGAACTTGCCGTCTACTCTCTTTATATCTGCAGATATAACAACGCACTGATCTCCGTATTTTCTTGCAGCCTGACTTATAAGATCAGGGTCCTTTATGGCGCCTGTATTGACAGATACTTTATCGGCACCGCATTTAAGGACACGGTCGAAATCGTCCATGGTCCCTATGCCTCCTCCTACCGTAAGAGGTATGAAGATGTTGGCTGCAACCTCTCTTAATATTTCCGTAAAAAGCTTTCTTCCGTCGCTGGATGCAGTAATATCGTAGAATACCAGCTCGTCTGCAAGACATTCGCTGTAATAGCTTCCCAGCTCAACAGGAGAGGAAACATCCTTCAATCCCTTAAAATTTTTGCCTTTAACTACTCTTCCGTCCCTGACATCTAGGCAGGGAATAATTCTTTTTGTGATCATCCTGCAATCTCCAATGCTTCAGCCAGATCTATATCTCCCGTATAATAGGCCTTGCCTATGATGGCGGCATAAATGCCCAGATCCTTTAATGCTTTTATATCATCCAGGGTGCTTACACCCCCTGATGCCGTTATGTCCATTTTAAACTTTTTTGAAAGCTCTCTGTAAAGCTCTCTGTTGGTTCCCTTCATGGCGCCGTCTCTTGAGATATCGGTGCATATGACTGTTTTTATACCTGCATCCTCCATCCTTTGAAAAAAGTCAAAGGCATCTATATCGGTGCTTTCCGTCCATCCCTTTACAGCCACATATCCGTCTTTTATGTCGATACCTGCTGCTATCCTGTCCTTAAAGGATGATACGGCTTCCTTAAGAAACGCTTCGTCCGTAGCTCCCGTACCAAGGATAACTCTGTCGACTCCGGCATCCAGATATTTTTCTATGGTCGCAAGATTCCTTATTCCGCCTCCGATCTCCGTAAAAAGATCTGTTTTGGAAGCTATCTCTTTAACGATATGATAATTAGGAGTGTCTCCGTCACGGGCTCCCTGAAGGTCCACAAGATGTGCGCACTCTGCTCCCTTTTTTACAAAATCCTCTGCAACGGAAACAGGGTCATCGGAATATACGGTCATCTCATCATAGTTGCCTTTAAAAAGCCTGACTGCCTTTTTATCATAAAGGTCTATGGCAGGAAAGAGCTTCATTCTTCCACCCTCCCGCAGAAAGCCTTAAGTATCCTAAGGCCCGTCTCACCCGATTTCTCCGGATGGAACTGGCAGCCGTATATATTATCTCTGGCTACCGCTGCTGTTATTTTTCTGCCGTAATCCGTATAAGCGATGACGCTTTCATCACAATTGTCCCCGTAATAGGAATGTACGAAATATACGAAATCTCCGTTCTTCGTATTCTTAAAGAGCGGGCTGTCTCCCACGAGCTCCAGCTTGTTCCATCCGATCTGGGGGATATTAAGGTCTTCAGGGATCGTACCTGCCATAGGCACCACCTCGCCCTTTATTAACCCCAGTCCTTCATGCTCGCCGTACTCGTAGCTTTTTTCAAACAAAAGCTGCATACCGAGGCATATGCCAAGAAGAGGCTTTCCTTTGTTGGCAGCACGTTTTACGAATATATCCATGCCTGTAAGGACCAGCTTCTGCATGGCATCCCCGAAGGCACCGACTCCCGGAAGCACAAGGCGATCCGCAGCCTCTATAAGCGCCGGATCTCTTGTAACTACGCTTTCCTCACCGATCGCTTTAAATGATGATTCCAGGGAAAAAAGATTTCCCACTCCGTAATCGATTATGGCTATCATTAAATAACTCCTTTTGTTGAAGGGATCTCATCCTTATATGCTTCATCGATGGAAACAGCCTGAGCCAGACTTCTGGCAACAGATTTGAATATCCCTTCTATTATGTGATGAGCATTCTCTCCCGCCATTTTTACAATATGGAGAGTGATGACAGCATGCCTTACAAAGCCAAGGAAGAATTCCTTACACAACTCCGTATCAAAATCGCCCACCTTGTCCGCTTTTATATCCACATCGTAATTCAGATGAACTCTTCCGGATATATCAATGGCCGATAATATAAGGGTCTCATCCATAGGCAGGGCAAAGCTTCCGTATCTTATAATGCCCTTCATATCCCCGAGAGCCTCCTTAAAGGCATCTCCCAGGGCAATACCTACATCCTCCACCGTATGATGAAAATCCACATATGTATCTCCCGTGCATTTTACGTATAGATCGAATCTTCCGTGACGGGAAAAAAGTGTGAGCATGTGATCCAGAAAGCCCACGCCGGTATCGATCTCGCTTTTACCTGTGCCGTCAAGATCAAGCTTTAAAGATATATCTGTTTCCTTGGTAGTTCTTATGACTTCTCCTTTTCTCATGCGCTGACTTCCTCCATGATCTCCTCTGTTATCCTGATAAATGTATTCATTTCTTCTTCGGATCCTATGGTTATCCTGTTATAGGCTCCGGTGCGCTCTCCGGGGAAATATCTTACGAGAATGCCTCTTTCCCTAAGCATCTTATAATACACGGAGCCTTCGATCCTCTCAGATGTAACGAACACAAAATTCGTTCTGGAATCCGTAGCTTCAAACCCAAGGGCTTTAAGCCTTTTTATTACAAGTTCCCTTGTATTTATGATCCTTTGACAATTATCCATGAAATATTTGTCGTTTTCAAGGGCTGCGATGCCTGCTCTCTGGGTCAGCCTGTTTACATTATAAGGATTCGTGGAATACTTGATCTTTTCAAGATCACTTATAAGAGCAGCATTACCGAAGGCAAAGCCAAGCCGTGCTCCCGCCATGCTCCTGGATTTTGAAAAAGTCCTTACTACCAGAAGATTCTCATAGTCATCAACAAGACTTAAAGCGCTTTCTCCTCCGAAATCCACATAGGCTTCGTCTATAAGCACCAGGCCTTCAGGGTTGCTCTTTACGATCTCCTCAACTGAAGAAAGGGGCATAAAAAGACCTGAGGGTGCATTTGGATTAGCTATTACCACAAGGTTATTCTTCCCGTAATAATCGGAAGGATCTATGGAAAAATCTTCCTTCAAAGGGATTATATCCGTGTCTATACCGTAAAGTTCTGCAAAAACACTGTAAAACCCGTATGTTATGTCTGCAAAGCTGGCTCCTTTATGACCATAAGCCATAAAGCTGAAGTTAAGAACTTCATCAGATCCGTTTGAAACAAATATCTTTGATCTGTCTATGCCGTATATACGTGAGAGAGCATCCTTAAGCTCCCTGCATTCAGGATCCCCATATAGTCTTAGATCGTAAATCTCCTGGCTGTTTATTGCCTCCACCACATTGTCGGGTGGACCGTAGGGGGATTCATTCGTATTAAGCTTTATATATTTTCTGTCTCTGGGCTGTTCGCCGGGAACATACGCCTCTATGGCCTTAAGCCTGTCTCCTAAAAATCTGCTCATATCAATCCTCGAATCTTACCTCCACCGAGCGTCCGTGAGCGCGAAGCTCTTCCTTCTCGGCAAAATATGAAACCTTCTTATATACTTTTTCCAGGGCCTCTTTCGTATAATAAGTAAACTGTGACTTCTTTACGAAATCATCTACGGAAAGAGGGCTTGAGAATCTTGCGGTGCCCATGGTGGGAAGCGTGTGGTTCGGCCCTGCAAAATAATCTCCGAGAGCCTCAGGACAGTTTCTTCCCAAAAAGATCGATCCAGCATTTCTTACCTTATCAAGATATGCAAAGGGATCATCAACGCATATTTCGAGATGCTCCGGTGCGATCTGATTCGCCACTTCAAAAACATCATCAAGGTCTTTTGCAACGATTATCTTTCCGTTATTATCTATGGATTCTCTTGCTATGTCTTCTCTGGGAAGAAGTTTAAGCTGTCTTTCGATCTCCTCAGACACCTTCTCAGCCAGCTCATACGAATCCGTAACGAGGACAGCGGATGCATCCGTATCGTGTTCCGCCTGGGAAAGCATATCTGCCGCCACATATACGGGATTACTGTCCTTATCCGCAATGCAGAGGATCTCGCTGGGGCCGGCTATCATGTCGATTGCTACCATTCCGAATACCTGCTTTTTAGCTTCAGCTACATATGCATTGCCAGGTCCCACTATCTTATCTACCTTAGGTATAGTCTCTGTACCATATGCCAGAGCTGCTATGGCCTGAGCGCCTCCTGTTTTGAAAATGCGGTCAACACCTGCTATTCTTGCTGATGCAAGGATAACGGGATTAACTTTTCCATCCTCTCCCGGAGGCGTGGTGATGCATATCTCACTGCATCCTGCGATCTTTGCGGGTATGGAATCCATAAGCACTGTGGAGGGATAAGCTGCTGTTCCCCCGGGAACATAAAGACCCACCTTTTCTATGGGTGTTACCTTTTGTCCCAGAACAATGCCGTCCAGATCATTTACTATAAAGCTGTTTCTTACCTGTTTTTCGTGGAAGTGCCTGATGTTGGCTGCCGCCTCCCGTAAGATATCAAGAAACTCCTCGGGAACTGATCTGAATGCCTCTTCTATCTCTGCATCGCTTACTTCCACCGTGGTTAACTCTGCTTTATCAAATTTCTTTGCATATTCTATAAGTGCTTCATCACCTCTTGATCTGACATCGGCAATGATACTTGATACTACAGCTTCAACGTCCGTTTTTTCCTCTGCTCTTTTAAATATCTCTTCTGCAGGCAGTTTTTCGTAATCCAGGATTCTTATCATTTTTTATTCTCCGTTTCTTTTAACAATGCTTTTTTAATGGTATCTATCTTCTTCGCCTTAAACTCGAAGGAGGATTTGTTTACTATCATCCTGGCGCTTAAAGGCGTTATTTCCTCAAGTATCTCCAGATCATTATCCTTTAGAGTCTTTCCTGTCTCTACTATATCAACTATAACATCGGAAAGCCCCAGGAGAGGTGCCAGCTCTATAGAGCCGTTAAGCTTTATAATATCTATTTCCCTGCATTTATCTCCGTAATGATCTGCTGCTATATTGGAGAATTTGGTGGCAACTCTTAAGGTCCTTGATGTGTCATCCTTAAATCCCTTAGGACCTGCCACACACATCCTGCATGTGCCTGTCTTAAGATCAAGAAGCTCATAAACATCAGGTCTGTTTTCGTCTATGACATCTTTCCCGCTTATGCCTATATCGGCAGCTCCACGCTCTACATAAATGGGAACATCAGAAGGTTTTACCCAGAAAAATCTCAGCTTCTTTTCCTTATTCTCAAAGATAAGCTTCCTGTTATCCTCCTTTATACCCGGACAGTCATATCCTGCTCTTTCAAACATTTCATATACCTTTTTGCCCAGGCGTCCTTTGGGAAGAGCTATATTTATATAGCCGTCTGCGGAAGATTTCTTTTTATCCGTAAGCCTCTCCAGCACATCCAGATATACGGCAAATCCTATGGCTCCTCCGGATCTTCCCATCCTTTCCATAAGCTTGTCATACCGTCCTCCGGAAAGGACTCTGGAAGAAATGCCTTTAATATAACCCTTAAAGACTATTCCGCTGTAGTATGATCCGGCCTCCCAGATGGAAAAATCTATCTTTATATTCTTCCCGAAGCCCTTCTTCTTTGCATATTCGCAGATGCCTTTAAGCTCATCCACATCTCTTTTTGTATCCTGTGATATTGTTATCCTGTCAAGGTCTTTAATAAGGGTATCATACCTTTGATAACTCTTTATAAATACCTTTAAAGAAGAAAATTCATCCGATGATACAAGGGATCTGAGCTTATCTCCGTTTTTTTCGGAAATGGCTTCTGCTATTTTAAGATGCCTTTTTATATCTATACCCAGGTCCTTTAAAACATTGGGTATAAGGGCTGCATGGGATATATCAAGAACAAAGTTCTTGTTTATTAAGGACAGGCTTTCCAGGGCAAGGGTCATCACATCAGAGATATCTTTATCTGATATCTCTCCCATGCATTCGAGACCTGTCTGCATTATTTCCTTATATGTATGTGATGCCTCCGATATCCTGTACACATTTTCGTTGTAATATACCTTTTCCACTCCTCCCTTTTCTTCGCTGAAGTTTTTAAGGATGGAAAGGGTAACATCAGGCTTCAGAGCCATCAGCTTACCGGTGGTATCAGTAAATGTTATAACACCTTCGGAAACCAGAAAATCCTTATTCTCGGAATAAAAATCATATTCCTCGAATTTGCTCATTTTATATCTGGTATAACCGTGTTTCTGATAAAGGCTCCTTAATGCAAATACGGCCTTTTCATCATTTCTCAGAATACTTTCATCTAATTTCATATTGTTATCCGTTTCACAAATTAATTTATTAAGGCATTGCTCTACCATGCTATCACAGCACTGTGGTAAAGTCAAGCATATCTTTCAGGCAATAAAAAAGCTTCCGGCAAATACCGGAAGCCTTTTATATTTCGTTTAAGATTATGAGATAACTGTAGCAACTCTTCCTGAACCAACTGTTCTTCCGCCTTCACGGATAGCGAAGGTAAGACCCTGCTCCATAGCGATGGGATGGATAAGTTCGATACTCATTTCGATGTTATCTCCGGGCATACACATATCAACACCTTCAGGAAGGTTGATAACGCCAGTTACATCAGTTGTTCTGAAATAGAACTGAGGTCTGTAGTTGTTGAAGAAAGGAGTGTGACGTCCGCCTTCATCCTTTGTAAGAACGTATACCTGAGCAGTAAATTTCTGATGGCAGGTTACTGTACCGGGCTTAGCAACTACCTGGCCTCTGACAACTTCTGTACGGTTAACGCCACG
>CADBUJ010000015.1 GCA_902797845.1 uncultured Eubacteriales bacterium
AATTCCATATAAACCAAAAGGACCGGTCTTCCGAAGAAAACCGGTCCAAAGGGAGCTAAAATCAGCTAAGAATTTTGTACGGAAAAATCAATTATCCGTGTCCGCAAACCCGCATGAATAAAGGGTTTTTGGCTTAGTTCCGCGGATTACTAATCGCGGCCTGTGCGGCGGCAAGTCTTGCAATAGGTACACGGAAAGGTGAACAGGAAACATAATCCAGACCTATCTGATAGCAGAATTCTACAGATGTGGGATCTCCTCCGTGCTCTCCGCATATTCCTATGGTCAGGTTTTCGTTTGCGGGACGTCCGAGATCCATGGTCATCTTCATAAGCTTGCCTACGCCGTCCTGATCGATCTTAACGAAAGGATCGCTTTCAAAGATCTTGGTGTCGTAATAGGAATCAAGGAATTTACCGGCATCATCACGGGAGAATCCAAAGGTCATCTGAGTAAGGTCGTTTGTACCAAAGCAGAAGAAATCTGCCTCTTTAGCGATCTCGTCAGCTGTAAGACATGCTCTGGGTATCTCTATCATTGTACCTACCTGATATTTAAGGTCGGAGCCTGCTGCTGCGATCTCTGCATCAGCTGTCTCTACTACGAACTTTTTAACATATTTGAACTCTTTAAGCTCGCCTACAAGAGGTATCTCGATCTCGGGCTCAAAATCCCAGTCAGGATGCTTCTTTGTTACATTTATGGCTGCCCTGATAACAGCTTTTGTCTGCATTACGGCTATCTCGGGATATGTAACTGCAAGACGGCATCCTCTGTGGCCCATCATGGGGTTAAACTCGTGAAGTCCGGATATAATGGCCTTTATATCCTCTACGGTCTTGCCCTGTGTATCTGCAAGCTTCTTGATCTCTTCATCTGTCTTGGGAACGAACTCGTGAAGAGGAGGATCCAGGAATCTTATAACAACGGGGTTGCCTTCCAGTGCCTCATAAAGGGCTTCGAAATCGCTCTGCTGAAGAGGAAGGATCTTCTCCAGTGCCTTTTCTCTTTCTTCAACTGTTGCAGAACAGATCATCTCACGGAAAGCATCTATCCTGTCGCCGCCGAAGAACATATGCTCTGTACGGCAAAGGCCTATGCCTTCTGCTCCCAGCTCTCTTGCCTTCTTTGCATCTGCAGGAGTATCCGCATTTGTACGTACTCCCATGGTCCTGTACTTGTCTGCCCAGCCCATTATCCTTCCGAATTCTCCGGCTATCTGAGCATCAACTGTGGGAAGAACTCCGTCATATACCTTTCCGGTGGAACCTTCTATGGAGATAAAATCTCCCTCGTGATATTCCTTTCCTCCAAGAGTGAATCTCTTGTTTGCTTCGTCCATTACGATGTCGCCGCATCCTGCAACACAGCATTTACCCATACCACGGGCAACAACTGCTGCATGGGATGTCATACCGCCGCGGACTGTAAGGATACCCTGTGCACTCTTCATGCCTTCGATATCCTCGGGCGATGTCTCCAGACGCACAAGGATGACCTTTTCTCCTCTGTCTGCCCATGCCTTGGCATCTTCTGCCGTAAATACAGCCTTACCTGATGCCGCTCCGGGTGATGCTCCAAGTCCCTTGCCCATGGGCTCTGCTGCCTTGATGGCTGCGGGATCGAACTGAGGATGAAGAAGGGTATCAAGGTTTCTGGGATCTATCATGGAAACGGCCTTCTTTTCGGATATCATTCCTTCATCCACCAGATCACAGGCGATCTTAAGGGCTGCCTGCGCTGTCCTTTTGCCGTTTCTTGTCTGAAGCATATAAAGCTTTCCGTTTTCAACGGTAAACTCCATATCCTGCATATCTCTGTAATGCTCTTCGAGCTTTGCACATATGTCCTTGAACTGCTTGAATGCCTCAGGGAATTTTTCTTCCATTTCGGAAATGTGCATGGGGGTACGGATACCTGCCACAACATCTTCACCCTGTGCATTAGTAAGGAATTCCCCGAAAAGACCCTTGTTTCCTGTTGCGGGATCTCTTGTAAATGCAACGCCGGTTCCGCAGTCATCACCCATGTTTCCGAATACCATGGACTGTACGTTTACGGCTGTTCCCCAGGAATAAGGGATATCGTTGTCTCTTCTGTAAACGTTTGCTCTGGGATTGTCCCAGGAACGGAATACTGCCTTGATGGCCTCGTAAAGCTGTTCCTTGGGATCTGTAGGGAAATCCTTGCCTATCTGATTCTTATATTCTGCTTTGAACTGGTCGGCAAGTCTCTTAAGGTCGTCTGCATCAAGATCTATATCCTGTGTAACGCCCTTTTCGGCCTTCATTTTATCTATAAGCTCTTCGAAGTATTTCTTGCCTACTTCCATAACTACATCAGAGAACATCTGAATGAATCTTCTGTAGCAGTCCCATGCCCATCTGGGATTCTGGGATTTTTCGATAAGTGTCTCAACTACTGTTTCGTTAAGACCCAGATTAAGGATGGTGTCCATCATACCGGGCATTGATGCTCTTGCGCCGGAACGTACGGATACAAGAAGAGGATTGTCTTTATCACCGAATTGCTTTCCGGTTATCTCCTCCATCTTAACAACAGCCTCTTCGATCTGTGCAGTGATCTCGTCGTTGATGGTCTTTCCGTCCTCATAGTAAGCGGTGCAGGCTTCTGTGGTGATCGTAAATCCCTGAGGTACAGGGAGCCCCAAATTGGTCATCTCAGCAACATTTGCACCCTTGCCGCCGAGAAGTTCTCTCATGTCGGCATTTCCTTCTGTAAACATGTACACCCATTTTCTTGCCATATGGTTTTCCTCCTAATTTGACTTTCGTCTCTTGATTTATAATATACCCCAAATAGGTTATATACCTTGATTACCCCTGAAGCTTAGAAATAAAGCTTCTCTTCCAGATATTTATCCAGATCTTCGATCTTTACTCTTTCCTGTTCCATGGAATCTCTTTCTCTTACGGTAACGCAGCCGTCTTCCTGAGAATCAAAATCGTAGGTGATGCAGTAAGGTGTTCCGATCTCGTCCTGTCTTCTGTATCTCTTTCCGATGTTTCCTCTGTCGTCGAATTCCACATTATATTTCTTGGAAAGCTCTTCGTATATCTTGTAGGCATCATCCCCAAGCTTCTTGGAAAGAGGAAGAATACCTGCCTTAACAGGTGCCAGCGCGGGATGAAGATGAAGTACGGTCCTCATGTCTCCGTCCCCCAGGTCCTCTTCGTCGTAGGCATTGCAAAGGAATGCAAGTACGACTCTGTCGCAGCCGAGTGACGGCTCCACCACATAAGGGATGTATTTTATATTCTTTTCGTCATCGAAGTAGCTCATATCCTGCTTCGATACTTCCTGATGCCTTGAAAGATCGTAATCCGTTCTGTCGGCTATGCCCCACAGCTCGCCCCAACCGAAGGGGAACAGGAACTCTATGTCCGTTGTAGCCTTGGAATAGAAGGAAAGCTCGCCCGGATCGTGATCCCTGAGTCTGAGCCTCTCGTCAGGCATGCCCAGTGCCTTGAGCCAGTCTCTGCAGAAGCCTCTCCAATACTCGAACCACTCAAGATCCGTATCGGGCTCGCAGAAGAACTCCAGCTCCATCTGTTCGAATTCCCTTGTCCTGAAAGTAAAGTTTCCGGGAGTGATCTCGTTCCTGAAGGATTTGCCTATCTGACCTATACCGAAAGGTATCTTCTTTCTGGAAGTCCTCTGAACATTCTTAAAGTTTACAAAGATTCCCTGGGCTGTTTCAGGTCTTAGATATACTGTATTCTTGGCATCCTCTGTTACACCCTGGAAGGTCTTGAACATAAGGTTGAATTGTCTTATTTCCGTGAAATCATGCTTTCCGCAGGTGGGACAGGGTATCTTGTGCTCCGAGATAAATGCTTCCATCTCCTGATTGCTCCAGCCGTCCACACTGCTTTCCAGAGTGATGCCGTTTTCTCCGCAGAATTCCTCTATAAGCTTATCTGCTCTGAATCTTTCGTGGCATTCCCTGCAATCCATAAGAGGATCGGAAAATCCTCCCAGATGACCTGAAGCCACCCATGTCTGGGGATTCATGAGGATGGCACAATCCACTCCCACATTTAAGGGACTCTCCTGTACGAATTTTTTCCACCATGCCTTTTTTACATTGTTTTTCAGCTCTACGCCCAGGTTGCCGTAATCCCAGGTATTTGCGAGACCGCCGTAGATCTCCGAACCGGGATAGATAAAGCCTCTTGCCTTGCAGAGAGCTGAGATCTTATCCATTGTAAATTCCATAACTTCCTCTTTCCTTATGCTGTTTTGATCCAAGGGTTACTAATACTCATATATGATAACGGAATAACCGTTTATCAAAGCCTCGTCATCCGAAAGGAGCTCGGCATTCCCTCCAAGAGCTTCTATATCTCCGGGAACATTGATTATATATTCGCTGGCAGGCTGAAAAACTACCACATAGCAGTCCTCGTTGTTAAGGGTTTCCGTAAGATCAAAGCCTTCCTTGACTCCCTTAGGCTCTGCATCAACCAGGTATTCTGCTATGTCCGTTCCCTGTCCCATCTGTAAGATATCCAGCTGTACATTGTTGAAATCGGCATATGCCGCAGCCGATCTGTATTCCAGCTCCACCGCAACAACGCCCTCTTCCGTCTCCGGCTCCGTAAATGTAACAAGGGGATCATCCTCAGGCAGTCCTTCGTTTGCCTCAGACACTTTTTCCTGGATAAATGCGGTTATATCGGCTATATCCGCATTATCTCCCGTATCCTCAAGGCATATCTCCCATACGGACAGATCTTTATTGATCACCACAGCATTCTGGTCGTAATCCTTTTTCCCCGATCCGCAGCCTGCAGCAAAAACTGTAAGAAGCAGAAAAAGCATTGCCGTTTTTATCGTAGATCTCATGATTTCAAACCTATCTAAAAATAAGAAAATATACGTTAAGATTTTAACTTAAAAACAGCCTCTTTTCAATAAGCATTTTGCACTATCATTGCGTAAAAAAACCATTGAAAATCAGCTGTTTGTCAGAATATTCAGCATCTCCTCAGACCTTAGGGGTCTGTCCAGATATCTTCTCATATATCCGTCCATTATTTTGGAAAATCTTTCCATCACCGGATCGGATACGGAAAAGCTGTAAAGCCTCTCTATGGGTATACTTTCCACATACCTTAGAGTATAAAGAGATGATGCATCAAGCATTATGTCATTTTCTTTTTTATGATCTTTGCAGTGTATCCCTCTTTCTGCCATGGAAAGATACATATTCGCTTCCTCTTTGCCGCATTCCATACATTCCGTAAGATCCATGGCCTCCCCGTGGATCGTCATGAGGCGCAGCTCGTATATCCTTCTTATAAGTTCAAGAGGCACCTTGCCCTTTTCCATGGCAAGAAGGGTGGCATATATGAGCTTAAGGGTCTCTGTCTCATTCTGTCCTTCCCTTGTGTAATATGACGCGAATTCGAGAAAATACATGCCAAGGACGGACTTTGACAAGTCCGTCCTGATGTCACTGAAATAATTCTCCACCGACACGCCGGTGAGTGTATAGGAGCTTTTCCCGGGATAGATCGTAAATGTCCCGAAGGAAAACACCTCTGTCTGCCCCATAAATGCGCTGTTCTGCCTTCTGGCTCCTCTGGCAAACACGGATATGCGTCCTATGGAATCCGTAAGTATCACTATTCTTTTGTCATACTCACCTATGGGAGACTGGGAAATTATCATCCCCCTTAAGTCCTGTTTCTCCGTCATATCTTTCTGAAAGATCAAAGATCCTTTTTATCGTAGCCGTAATTCTTTAAAAGTATGTCGCTGTCGCGCCAGTCCTTCCTTACCTTTACATATGTCTTAAGATCAACCTTTGCTTCCGTAAGCTCCTCCATATCAGCCCTGGCCTGGGATCCGATCTTTTTAAGCATCGAACCTCCCTTGCCTATTATTATACCTTTATGGGATTCTCTTTCGCATATTATCTGGGCATCTATATGATACATATCCTTTTTGTCGTCATATTCCATCCGGTCAATGGCCACTGCGATGCCGTGGGGTATCTCCTGCCCGAGATTTCTTAAGGCCTTTTCTCTTATTATCTCCGAAGCTATCTGCTTCATGGGCTGATCTGTAATGGTATCCTCATCAAAGAACATCTCTCCCTCGGGAAGATATTCCTTTACGACTTTTATGATCTCCGTCACATTGGTGTTCTGCTTGGCGCTTACGGGGATAACCGCCTTAAAATCCCCCAGGGCTTCGTAAGACATCACGGCCTTCGCCAGGTCTTCCCTTTTTACCTTGTCGATCTTGTTTATTACAAGTATCTTGGGAATATCCGTTTTGGAAAGCTTAGCTCCTATATCCTTGTCTCTGTCACCCGGAATACTGTCTGCCTCCACCACAAAAAGTATGACATCCACTCCGGCCATGGCTCCCCTGACAGAGCGCATCATGTATTCTCCCAGCTTGTTTCTTGCCTTCTGAACACCGGGAGTGTCCACAAAAACAAGCTGAGCTTCCTCGTCTGTATATACCGTTCGTATGATGTTTCTTGTGGTCTGCGGCTTTCTTGATGTTATGGATATCTTCTGACCTATAAGATGATTCATCAGTGTGGATTTGCCCACATTAGGTCTTCCCACAATAGTAACAAAGCCGGACTTAAATCCTGATCTCATTCTTAAAAAGTTCCCTGTCCTTATTTACGGCACTTTCCGTTCCTACGGTGCAACGTGCTCCTGTCTCATATATTGCATCAAGATATGCTCCGAAGCTGTTAAGCTTTTCCGCAGTTGCATTAAGTACCTGCATACGCCTCTTGTTAAGATATTCCTCGTCCATTCCGCCGAAATAACAATTAAGGGAATATGATCCCTTTCCTGCGGGGCTGAGAGGCAGATCCAGGTTCGAGATGGCTCCGATTATATATCTCTTAAGATCTCTTTCGGATATCTTAAGATTACGCACATAATCTCCTGCCTCTTTAAATATCCTGTAGCTGTCCTTAAGATTCGGGTCTCTGTATGATGAGAAGCATCCCTCTCCGGAAGTCTTATACCTGCTGCTGCAGCCGTATGCTCCGCCCTTTACCCTTATGTTGTTCCACAGATAATCGTATGTCATAAGATTCTCAAGGACTATAAGAGCACCGTCATACATGCAGCCTGCTCTCCTGAAATCTCCCGCCACTGCATTAAACTGCACATTGCCGGGGATTATAAAGGCTTCATTCTTAAGGTCTTCCTTAAAATCGCTTATATCACCTTTAGAAGGCTCTCCTTCCGGAAGAGCATCGATTATCACATCGACTTCCTTAAGAGCTTCTTCCGTAAGGTCTTTATCTGCTGTTATATCAAGCATCAGTCTTTCTTTTACGAGATATTTTTCCTTGAGCTCCTTAAGCCTTTCCTTTATGCCGTCTGCTCTTTCCTCCACATGCTCGTCAAGATCATCCACGAACATGAACATGGAAAGACCTGAGAGTGCATCCTTTAAATAACCCTCTCTTGAAATATAGGATTCTGCACGTGCCACTGCAAGAGCGCTTCCTCCCTGTGCCAGGGTGGGAAGGATCTTTGCCTTCATGGTGCCGATAAGCTCTTTAAGCCTTATATCGTCGGAAAAATCCGTGGTCGAGAGTATCTCTGAAAGAAGCTCATCCGTCTTTTTGATATTGGCTCTGAGAGTCTTTGCCGATATGCTGATAAAGGATCTGAGGTCGCCTCCGTCCTTATTGCTTATGGTCTTGTTGCTGGCGGCAAAGCCTCCCATATTTATGGTTATATCGTCAGCCAGTTCCGAATAAGTATGGTCTTTTGTGTCAAGCTTGCCCAGTAATGATGTTAAAAGGGATATATAAGGTATCTCCTCGTCCGTCATATCCGTAACATCAAACAGGAAGTTCTGATAAAGAATACCGTTTGTATCCGTATCATGCGAAAGCCCCTTTATGCCCTTATGCTCTATCTCTTCATTTATGATGGGCTCGCATTCCTTCTTTATGTCGGAAAGATCCAGTACAGGTATGGTCTCAAGATCCTTCGGATCCTCTTCCTTTTCCTGATAAGCCTTAAGCTCCTTGGTCTCTCTGACTATCCTGTCTATTTCCTCTTTTGAAAGGCTTTCCTTAAGATCCCTTAAAGCCTTTTCCTTTTCCTTAAGCTCTTCCGTATTAAGGCCTGCCTTAGGCTCCATCGTAAGAAGAAGGGTATGGTCGTTATTAAGGAAATATTTATCCAGAAGTTCCTCGAAATAACCCTCTTCAGCCTTTTTTCGAAGATTGTCGAAGGTCTTTCCCAGCTTCAGATAAGTAAATACATGCTCCTCATCATAGAGCCAGCTGTCATACATGTTTATATGATACAAAAGGCCCTTGGGGAAGGAACCGAAGTCTCCCTCCTTAAAGGAAAATTCCTTGGAGTTTATGGCTCCGGCAAGGGTATTTTTGTTAAGTCCCTTTTCCCTTATATCTTTGAGTGTATCCCTGATTATCTTAAGGAATCTGTCCTTATCCTTTATATCCGCATTGCCTGCTATTATGGAAAGAAGAGGCTGCTTCATGGAAGGGTCGTAGCTTCCGTAGATATCCTTGCCTATGCCGGCATCAAGAAGAGCTCTCTTAAGAGGTGCTGCAGGGGATTCCATAAGAACATATTCCAGGATCTGAAGAGCCGTATTCTCGTCCTGATCATATGTTTTATCCATTACCATGTTATAGGTAAGATATCCTCCGTCTGCCTCGTCCTCCGGGTCGTTTACGGGATATTTTATGGTGATGTCCTTCAGCTCTCCGAAGGGTCTCTGGATATCTATCTCCGAATCCACCTTGTTGTCACCGAATGTCGAAAGATATTCCCGGTCTATAAAATCCAGCTCCGAAGCCATATCGCAGTCACCATAGAGATAGATGTAGCTGTTGGAGGGATGATAATATTTCCTGTGGAAGTCCAGGAAATCCTCGTATGTAAGGTCGGGGATGCAGTCGGGATTTCCACCCGAATCGTTTCCGTATGTGGTATCGGGATATGCATTCATAAGTATCTCCCGGTACATTATCTCCTCGGGATTTGAATAAGCACCCTTCATCTCGTTGTAAACAACGCCGTTTATGGTAAGGGGCGAATCCGCATCCTCCATCTCATAGTGCCATCCCTCCTGTTTGAATATCTCGGGATGGATATAGATATTAGGCTTAAATACCGCATCGAGATATACATGCATCAGATTCCTGAAATCCTTATGATTAAGGGAAGCTATGGGATAGATGGTCTTATCGGGATATGTCATTGCATTAAGGAATGTATTAAGAGAACCCTTTACAAGCTCTACAAAAGGATCCTTTACAGGAAACTTCTCTGATCCGCAAAGCACGGAGTGCTCCATTATATGGGCTACGCCGGTGGAATTTACGGGAGTAGTCCTGAAGCCTATGGAGAACACCTTATTTGTATCCTCATTTGATAAAAGTGCGATCCTCGCACCTGTCTTTTTATGACGGAGGAGACCTGCCGTGGATCTGAGCTCTTCTATGTATTCCTCTTTAATAAGATCATAAGCGGGATGAATGTCTTTAAATGTTTTGATCAAAATATACTTACCTCCTAATCGACCTTAAATAAACAAAAGGCACCTGCCGGTGCCTTTTTAAGCGTGCGTTAGAGGATTCGAACCCCCGACCTTTTGGTCCGTAGCCAAACGCTCTATCCAGCTGAGCTAAACGCACCCGATGCAATAACTGCAACGAATAAATATTACACTTTGACTGCTTTTTTGTCAAATATAAGACACCCGAAATTATGCAGAAAAAGCATTTGCTGTTTCTCTTTATGATGCCGTATCTCTCCGCAAATGATAAAGAGCAGAGATGCATTTAAACATCTCCGCTCTTATGTTGTCTTAAGCCTTTCTTTTCCGTTTTCCCAGAAGAAGGATCAGCAAAAGTCCCAGTACGCCGGTAAAGATAAGTGATGCGGGAACAGATATCCTTCTGATCACACCCAAAGTTATATCACCGTTTTTATCGTTTATAAATGTAAACTTCTCATTGCTGCCCTTAAGTGTTCCCGATACAAGAACGCTTCCTTCCTCATCTGATGCTGCAGCTTCTCCCCGGCCTTCATTCACTTCAGCTTTAGAAGTATATCCATCCTTGTTGGAGTCTGCTTCCCGGATCTCGTATTCCAGTTCTGAAGGCAGATGCTTGAATAATATGCTGTCATCATGGCTGAGGGTAAATTCCCAGCTGCCGTCTGTCAGGACAGCCGTTCCTTCTTCAGTGGTGCCGTCTGCCATGGTCTTAACATATGACACTTCTTCGTCAAAATCCTTAAGGGAAAGGATAAAGGAGAAATCCTTTCTCTTATCGCCCATGGTTCCCGTTACCTTCTTGGATACCGAAATATCCTGATAACGTATATTGGTAAATACAGGACCGTCATCGTCATATTCATATTCTGCCAAAAGAGTGCCGCTGCCGTTGTCTCTGACAGTTACCCTTACCTCCTCGAAATGATCATCATAGGACAAGGTACTGTCGTTTCCGGGCATTTCCCTTATAAAGTAGCTTATGGTCCTGCCGTCATCCTCCTGCTCCAGATCTATGGGCTGGAATCTTACAATACCATTCTCATCGGAATAAACTTCTTCGATCACATTTTCCTGCGAATCCAGCAGCTGGAATAGGAAGGACTCTTCCGAAAGGTCCCCTCCAAGAAGTCTTTTCTCTGCCTGGAATTCGATCTTTCCGGCAGTGCTGTATACATTGCTGAATGATGCTTCCGCAGTCTGTCCTGCAAGGATCTCTCCTTCATCATTAACAGAATCTAAAAGCTCCCAGCCTTCCTTGTTGAGCTCTTTTATCTCATACGTTGCTCCATGGGGCAGGCCCTGTATCTCCACGGCCTCTCCGCCCATAATAGAGATGCTTTCTCCTCCTTTAACGGTAGTTTCCGTAACTCCTGTCTCTACTATGGAAGTTCCCTCTCCCCTTATGATGGCATAATAACCGTATCCGTCGCCGCAGTAGCTGCTGTCCGAATAGAATCCGAATGTTACCGAGTCGCCCTCAACGACATACTCCCTTGTATTGTTGGCACTTGTATGATCACCGCCCCCAAGCCTTCCTGTGATGGAAAAGTCGGAATGGTTCACTGCGTGGTACTCCGGATGAGCCCCGGCCCACATGCATACCCAGTCCCAGTTGGCGGATTCTCCGCCCCATACAATGGTCACATTAAGTTTCTGAGCTCCGGGTATCGTGACCACATCGTTGTAATTCACATAATTGGAATAATTCCAAAGCTGATTCCCGTCATCATCCACATTTTCCCAATGGGAATACTTTGTTTCGTCCACTGTTGTGATGTCGGCTTTATAATCTCTGCGTCTTATCTTGGCATTATAGGTGTCCGTTAATTCCGTTCCCTGACTGTCAAAGATCCTTACGATAAAATCGAAAGACGTATCTTCGGCTTCAGCTGTGGCATTTTGTATTTCCTTTGTAAATACCAGATTGCCTCCCTTCATGGAATTGGTGAACAGAGGCTCTGTATTACTATCGTAGTATACATATGTTTCCAGGACACCTGTTCCCTCATCAATAACATCGACAACTACGTTAGCAACATGCCTGTCATAATTCATGGTTGTGGAGGAAACATCCGCCTCTTCATATATCCTGTAGTAATAAGTTCCGGAGGAGGTATATTCGATATCATCGAATCTTACAGGTGCGGTACCGTAGTAGGGATTAGGTACATTTTCATCGTCTGGCCCTGCTATCTCTGCATTGGTATCCACAGGACCGTTTGTCTTAACATCTATCACTCCTCTTCTGGTGTCTTCCAGATAAAAGGTATATTGTCCCTCTCTGGGCGTATCACCCGTTACGGTCTTGTGGGCGGCAAGTGATACCTGTCCCTTTGCACTGTATCTGTTTGATACGATCGCATTATTTGCTTTGTTGGAACTTATTCGTCCGTTTCCGTCATCTGTCGTACTTACATAATGCCATCCGGGAGGCATATCGACTTCTTCTATGGTATATGTGGTACCTGCAGGCAGCGAAGGGAACGTAACGGTCTCAAAGCCTTTTAAAGTGATATACACAACGCCGTTTGTAGGCTCTACATAATTATTGTTCTCCATCCATTGAGCATAAAGCACAAGGGTCTCCCCTGCATTTACAGGATTCATCATGGAGCTTACATTTCCGTAGTACGTTCCGGATCCGTCTGCTGCCGTATTCCATCCCGTAAAGATATAGCCATTCCTGTAAAAGCTTACAGGGGTCAGGTTTGTATATGCGCCTCTCAGGATCTCCATGTCATCCATGGATCCGGATGTTGCTCCGTTTCCGTTAAAGGAGACCTTATATCTCTCCCTTTTGTAGTAATAATTCACCACAAGGGAATCGTCCTCAAGTATTACTGCAGTCTGAGGTTCAGGTGCCACATAATCAGTATAGACATTAGCAGGGGGAGTGATCTCCGTACCATAATCCCCTGTTCCGTAAGTGGTCGCGTTAAGCCTGAAGCTGCCGGGATTATAAATATCTTCAAGATAATGCCTAACCTGGTATTCTCTTATGGGACTTTCCTCCCATTGGGCGTAGAGCGTGATTATCTCTCCCACACGCATTAAATCGTCGTAGCTCTGTCCCGGAATATATGATATCCCGCTTCCGTCCGGTTTCGTATTCCATGAAGTTAATGTATAGTGAGGCCTTGTTACGGCAGTTCCGTCAGGCAGTGTAACTATCGGGTCATCTATAAACACCGTCTGCTGGTCAGATACATTAATATATCCACCGTTAGAATCATATTTTATAACGCCTCTGTCATCGTATGCATCCCATACCCAGGTACCGGCCATGGTCATCCCATTATAATTATTAGCAAGCTCAAGGGGAGTATATTTAATGCTTTCATCCTCTGTATATTTCCATTTTCCTGATGTAATGCCTGCAGGAGGTGTGGGAAGTATAGCAGAATAGTAAGAGGAATAGCTGGTCATATCTGGCGGGTTAAAGGACCAGTTGGGTCCCAGAGTTATTTCCTTAAGATTCGGACAGTTTCTGAATGCATAGCCAAGCTGATAGCATGACGAGGTGTCTATTCCCGATATGTCAAGTTTCTCCAGACTTGTACAACCGTTGAATGTCTCATAAAAAGAATTTGTCTTTAAGTGAAATCCTGACAAATCCAGTTCCTTAATGGAGCTGGCATCTTTAAGGAAGTCTTGCATATCTACAGGTTCATCCTCAAGCTTGTCTACCGCCGGCAAATCAACGGTCTCCAATGAAGAACAATTTTTGAATAATCCCCCAAGATCCGTGACTTTTGACAGATCTAATCCGGACATGTCAATATGCCGGGCAGATGTACAATCCCGGAACATTTCATTTATTCTTGTGACATTTGTTGAATTAAGGGAGCCGGTATCAATACGGGTAAGAGTGGAGCATCCCTCAAAAAAGCTGTTCATGGAAATGCCTTCTGATGTATCGAGATTTCCGAAATCGTATGCTTCCAGATAGAGAAGTCCCTGCAAAACACCTTCGCTTCCCTGCTCGAGGGATTTAAGATTTCCGTCAAATCTTACTCTCTTTATATAATCCTGATACTCATTTTCAGCGAACCAAGGCGTCCATGAAGTCCAGGGGTAATCAAAATGCATTATTCCGTCTTCCCCAGATATGGGTTTTACGATCATAGTGCCGTCGGAATATATCTCATATCTGAAGGTACTGAGTTCTCCTATGCTGGATGTCCATTTACTTCTTCTGTAATTGCCGCTGTATAGTATGGTTGCTCCCTCTTCGGGATATGCACTGAGATCAGTAAGTCCGGGAGTATCTCCTCCCGCATTACGCTTCTTCTCCGTGACTCTTTCAAGTACTTCGGGAGTAGGGCTGGGTATAACAGATGAAAAACCTGTTTTTGTACTTTGAGCGGAAATATCCTTTTTACTGCCGCTGCCTTCCTCTAAGGAGCCACTTCCTTCGGGAAGATCATTGCCTTCTGAAGCATCTTCCATCATGGATGCTGCGTTTTTCGCAGTTTCTTCCACAGTCGAAAATCCGCTTCCGCTTACTATGCTGCCATAAGCATCCACCTTGTAATAATTGAGGGCTTCTTCATCAAGAGGCATTCCGTTTTCATTATTAAAGGTGATCTTTAAGGTGAAATCCGTATTGTGCCCCCGGCCGTTTTCCGTATTCTTCTTTATGGTCAGAGTTCCCGGTGCTGTTTCATTTTTAAAAGATACCCCGTCACTGTCGTAAGTCACATCCGCATGAACCTTTCTGTTTTCATCCAGATCCACATTTACGATCACCGTTTCCTCGTGGGTATCATAATTGATATTTGCATCATCGCCCTTTTTCTCTCTGATCACATACGTATGCTGACCCAGCATAGTATCGTCAAAGGATATGGGACTGAACTGAACAAAGCCGCCCTCCAGAGATGCTTTTTCCTCTAAAACAACTCCGTCTTTAAGCAGTTCAAAGGTAAAGTCTCCTTCTCCCACCAGCTGATTATCAAGGGTTTTTGTTCCATAGAACTGAACCGTGGTGGTACCCGGCTTATAAGTATTTCCGAAATATGCCACCGATTCCTTAAGGGGCTCTATAATGCCTGACACATCCTTCTCCAATGTGAGGATCCATCCGTCGGGAGTTTCTTCGTATACCTGATATCTTGTGCCTGCGGGAATATCCCTTATGGTAAACTGCTGGTCATTCTTGAGTATAAGCTCATATTCTCCATTCCCCAGATCCGTAAGGCTCCCTGCCTGGCCATCTGCCAATGCAGGTTCCCTGAAGCCTTCCGAGATACCGTTTGCCGCTTTCATTTTGGCAGTAACGGATGACAATGCGGATCCCATGGCAGGGGAAGTGCCTCCTGCCGTATTAGTACCTGTATATTTAAGATATGTAAGATAGCCGCCCTCTTCATAGTGGGCTTTTGTTTTGTTACTGTATGAAGAATTATAATTGGGCAGACTGGTGCAGTTTCTGAACATACTGTCACTGTATATTACATTGTCAACAGACCAGGCTTCATCCACATAAATATTTTTCAGGCTCGTCTTGTCTGAAAACATATATGTCATATTTGCTACATTTGATGTGTCACAGCCTGACATATATATCTCAGTGGCACTGGTATTTATAAACATCAGAGACATGTTCGTTACATTGGATGTATCCCATCCTCTCAGATCTATAACGCGCATGGCTACCCCGTTAAATGCGGACTGCATTGAAGTAACACCGCTGACATCAAGCTGTTTCAGATCGGCACTTACCAGATCGTGGTCGTTGTTAAAAAGAGAATCTATGCTTGTAAGCCCTGTCATATCTATATTTCCAAGGCCTTTTACATCTTCAAGATGGAGCAGATAATTAAACATATTGACCACACTGGCCGGTTTTATCCTGTCTACTATCTTTATATGATAAATATCGTTACAGTACGGGTAGTTCTTCCAGGGAGCATAATCCGAAGTCGATGATAATACAAGGCCGTCTGCATAAGCATGATTTGTCCACTCATGCCAGTATATATTCCTGTTTACGCGCTCTCCTTCCGCGTAATCCTCTTCGGATGTTAAGAAATAAAGGGTATTCTCCCCGGGTACAAAAACGGCATATTGCTTTAAATGACGTCCGTAAAGGGTAATATCTCCCGTAATGGGAGTGGAAAAATCATACGGTGTCTCATAATTCTCATCAAGATACCAGCCGTCAAATTCAAAGTCATTTCCCTTTTCAGGTGTAAGCTCCTCCGCCGTTTCTCCGTAATGCCTTGTCTGGGAAGGAATATCAAAACCTTTGACCACATAATTCACAGCATAGTCCGTCAATTCCCATGCAGCATACAGGTCTGTTCCGTCTTCCAGAAGATCGGCATCATAAGGAACATTCCTTTCCGGATCCATATACCATCCCGTAAAGGTATATCCGAGATTTGAAGGCTCTACATTCTCTCCGTTGATAACATAAAACTCTCCGTTATCCTTAAGTCGAACCGTTATTGTATTCTCTGTGGACCCGTCCTCAAAGGCACCTTCCGTGGAATGGAAATTGAGGGTAATGTCCTTTACACGATCCACCTCGTAAGGGAAGGTCTTGTCTGCAATATCAGGCCCCATCAGCTTTATACGGAATCTGAACAGCTGATCCGGGTCTGCTGTTTCGGGATTTAATACATGCTTGGATATGGTCAGATAACCGTCTTCCAGTTTGTTTACGAATACAGGGATCTCCCCGTTTTCTTCCTTTGTTTCGGGATCAACAAAACTTACCTGAGGAGTAAGGGTCCCGTCACCGTTATCTGCAACCAAAACGGCATAGCAATACATCCCGGTGTCATATATCACGCCGGGAACCTTGTCCTGATCTTCGGGTATCTTCTCTTTTACATAGTAATAATAGGTTTTTCCGATATCTCCCTGATTGTAGGAAATGGAATCAAATACAAGAGAACCGTCCTTTGCATTTTTCTTCTCATCTATTATCTCCATATCCCCGTTAAGGAGCTGGAATTCGAAATCCTCACCCTTTAGCTTTCCTCCGTGAAGATCCTTCCATGCCTTTAAGGTTATTTCCCCCGTGGCCTCGTATGTGTTTTTGAAAACGATACCGTCTATTTCTTCCTCACCGTCAAAGAATCTGTGGGTACAGGACATGGTACCGTCACCGTTATCATTTACCGTAATAACGACCTTGTAGATCTTATTGTCGTAGGTATAGCCTGCCTGTCCCCTGGGAGACTCCTGTACATAATAGGTAAAGCTCTTGCCGTCATCGTCTCTTGTATAATTAAAGACTCCGAAACTTACCTTTCCGTTTGCTGAGTTGGAGGCTGAACGCAAAATGGTCCCGTTTTCATTTGTAACAATGAAACGGAATTGATATCTTGATATCTCCTTTCCCGTAAGCTCCTTGTCAACGCTTATGGCTGTGGAGCCCCTGGAAAAATATGTATTCGTAAATACCGCATTCTTTCTGTATTCGGATACTATTCTTCCTTTTTCGTCTATAGCTCCTGTCAGATTGAATCCCGGAGCATTCTCTTCCACCACTTCATAATATGCCTGAGTGGGTATATCCTTGATTATTATCTGCTCTTTACCATGGAGTATGAAGTTATCACCGTTTCCTACGGATCCTTCTTCCACGATCTCCTGGTTCTCATCATAAATGGTATAGGCATATTTATTTATGAGAGGATCCCCGTCCTCGTCGGAAAGGGAAATAGAAAAGGTAAAAGGAGTCTCCATTGCCTTTTCCGTTGCGTTAAGTACATTTTTCGTAACGGAAAGATCACCGTAAGGATAATATGTGTTGGTGATGGTATTTGTCTCGTTATCAACAGTCTTAATAAAGTCCTTGGGAACTATCTGCTCGTCAACGGTATAAACGATCTCTCTTCCCTGATCATATTTTAAAAGTCCCGTAAAAGAACCTGCCCAGTTTCCGTACATATTGGGCCGCACTGTTTTTGTACGTCCCGTAAATACTCCGTCCTTAAAAAGCCTGACTGTTATGCTGTCCGGTATATTCTCCTGCCAGCCCTCAGGCTCCTCGGATACCCATTTCTTCTCGAAAGGAACAGAGACCGTCTCAGGTTCATGTTTATTGGTGATCGTCGCCTCATTTCCGTCTATTACGGATCTGGATGTATAGCCTGCCACGCTGTGCTCCACTACCTCGTAGTAGTATCTGTTTCCGTCCTCATCATACATGAGCACATGGTCAAACTGGCCCTCCCAGTTCTCCTCCGCATAGAGAGTGGTGGTAACGCCGGTAGGTTCTCCGTCTCTGTAAAGCTCCACTGTTACAGATTCCGGTCTCATGCGGTCATTGTCATCCATGTCATCCCATATTTTTTTAACGGGAAGATCAAAGCCCATTATGCCTACTTTTGTATAGTCATAATGGTCGTATGAATGGGTCTCTACGCCCATATCATCCACCTGAGTGATATCCATGTATATATTATTGTATGCATGAGCATTATAAAGATGACTGAAATATGCCACTTCATCAAATGCTTCAGGCTGCTGCTCATAGGTGGGAGCCTGCATATGGATATATGCTATAAGAGACTGATCCTCTGACAGCTTGAAATCATTGCCGTCCTTGTCCTTACGGCAGTCTATGGCAATAGCTTTTACATCCGACGGAGATTTGTCCGCAGGTATCTCCGTATACCAAACATTGCCGTCTGCCAGCTTGTCGGGAATGGCTTCATATGTATGGTCCGGATTATATGCGTCATGGGAAATATCCAGATTGGGATCGAAGCAGTAATAAACCACAGGTGCTACGCCCATGGCCTCGATCTCCGTAACATCTATGGAACGGAAATAACCCATCCAATACCATACTTCTTTGGCAACGATGGGATTGAGCCCCTCTGCTATAAGAGTCTCATTTTTATAATCCATCTCCCTTTTACTGATTATCTGTCCTACCTCGTAGATAGTCTTGGGATCAGGATTTGCATCACCCACATCGATTATCTCCATGGGTGTATATTCTTCGATATTATCAAGGAGTATTATGTCCTTGGTGGTGGAACCGGCTCCCGATGTGAGGATTATCTGGTAGGAATACTTCCCGCCCTCATATACATTTACATCATTGTCAAAGCCTGTGCGCCAGTCCTCCTGTCCCATTGACTGGACATATTTCCTTAATGATGTAAGAGCATAGAAATCAATCTCTGTCATACGGAGGTTTGCACCTGCATATACAAAGCTGGGATCATCCCTGTTCTTATCAAGATCCTTCATGAACTCACGAAGATCCTCTCTTACCTCCGTAAGAGTCTCCTTATGGTTCCCGGCATTTACAGGATCATCCTTTTCTCCTGTCCATCCGCTTACATTTCCTAAAACTTTCTCGTCTGCTTCATATGCAGCAGTATTACGTATATTCGAAAGGCCTCTGTTCTTAGCTTCATCGTAGGGATACCACATGATAACTGA